>CAIXFH010000115.1 GCA_903918645.1 uncultured Actinomycetes bacterium
GACGATGACGAGCGGCAGCGCGCAGTCCTTCATGCGCTGTTTTCAGCCTACTTCGAGCAGGGCCTCGACATTACTGATCGAACCCTCGTGCTTGGCCTCGCTGCGGCTGCGTCGGGTGAAGCGCGAGCCGATCTCTCGGCGCGCCTTGTTAGTGGCGCGGACGTTGAGCTGGCGCTTGCTTATGGCCGGGAGCTCGGTGTTACCGCAGTGCCGACGGTTGTTGCTGATGCGAGTGCATCAATGAGCAGCGCTGACTTTGGACCTTCTCAGGTGGCCGTTGCCATTCAGGGCGCCCAGCCGAGTGCAAACTTGATTGACCTCATGCAGGAAGCACGCCAACGCGCTGGCGCTTAGGTCGCTTGGTGGCGTGATTTCCGTCCGCCGATCATTGGCTCGCATTGTCCGTTGCGGGGCTTGAGGCAGCGGTAGCTGAACCCGCGCCTGAGTGGCATCTGCGCCTCGAAGATGATGTAGGAATCTGGCTCGGTACCGTTAGCGTTGCTAACGTCGCGTGCGCGAGGAGTCAATCAGCCGTTCGCGGTTCAGTGCGCCTCGTCAGTGCGCGTGCGAAATCCGTCCAGAGCGAGCGAAAGGTGCCCCTCATGGCAGCGAGTCCTTCTTACGTTTTCGACTTCACGCATGGCTCGAAGGACGCGAAGGATCTGCTTGGTGGCAAGGGCGCGAATCTTGCTGAGATGACTCGGCTCGGCCTTCCGGTGCCTCCTGGTTTCACCATTACCACGGAGGCGTGCCGCTCGTATCTTGAAGCAGGTAAGGAACCCGCGGAACTCCGTGTGCAAGTAACTCAAGCATTGCGCCATCTTGAGGATCAGTTAGATCGTCGCCTTGGCGATCGGCATGATCCGCTACTTGTCAGTGTGCGGTCGGGCGCCAAGTTCTCCATGCCGGGCATGATGGAAACGGTGCTCAACATCGGCCTCAACGATGCCAGCGTCGTGGGGCTCGCAGAAGTTAGCGGCGATGATCGTTTCGCTTGGGATTCATACCGCCGGTTAATCCAGATGTTTGGCAAGACGGTGCTCGACATCGACGGTGAGCACTTCGCAACCGCGCTCGATAAAGCCAAGGCGCTCAAGGGTGTGAGCAGTGATCTCGATCTCGACGTCGACGATCTCATAGCCCTTGTCACTCGATACAAGGACATAGTCCGGGACTCGGCTGGAATCGAGTTTCCGCAGCATCCGCGTGAGCAACTCGATCTTGCGATCCGGGCTGTATTCAATTCCTGGAACACAGACCGCGCTCGGCTCTATCGCCGCCGCGAACGTATACCGCACGACCTAGGTACCGCCGTTAACGTCTGCACGATGGTGTTCGGCAATCTCGGCACCAGCTCTGGTACAGGTGTGGCGTTCACTCGCGATCCCTCGACCGGCGCACCAGGTGCCTATGGCGATTACCTCGCTAATGCGCAAGGAGAGGACGTTGTTTCGGGAATTCGAAACACGTTGAGCCTGGCGGATTTAGCGCAATTGCAACCACAGGCGCATGCCGAACTTGCGCAGGTGATGCGTCGACTAGAAACGCACTATCGTGACTTGTGCGACATCGAGTTCACGATCGAGCGCGGCAAACTTTGGATGCTGCAGACCCGTGTTGGGAAGCGAACAGCAGCTGCCGCATTTCGTATCGCGACGCAACTTGTTGACGAGAACTTGATCACCGACGACGAGGCGCTTGATCGTGTTTCAGGCGCACAACTCGCCCAGCTGATGTTTCCGCAGTTCGATGCTGCTGCACCGCGCACTCTGCTCACCCGCGCGATGGCAGCTTCGCCTGGGGCGGCCGTCGGACGGATCGTCTTTGATTCCACGACGGCAACAGAATGGGATGAGCGCGGCGAAAGTGTGATCCTGGTTCGTCGCGAAACAAATCCAGATGATCTCGAGGGGATGATCGCGGCCGCTGGGATTCTTACCGCGCGCGGTGGCAAGACCAGTCATGCCGCGGTTGTCGCGCGGGGGATGGGTAAGACTTGTGTATGCGGCGCCGAGGATCTTGATGTCGACGTCTCAGCGAAGTTGGTCCGTGTCGGCGGTGTCACCCTGCACGAGGGCGACACCATTAGCATCGACGGCTCGACGGGTGAGGTCTTCCTCGGTGAGATCCCGGTCGTCCCGTCGCCAGTTGTTACCTATCTCGAGCACGGACTTGAGCAGGCGATGTCAATGATTGAGGGCGAGACAGCTGCCCTCGTGCAGTCGGTGGATCGTCTACTGCGACATGCAGATTCGACTCGTCGGCTTCGAGTTCGGGCCAATGCAGACACCGCCGAGGATGCACGACGGGCGAGGCATCTTGGTGCGGAGGGCATCGGGCTGACTCGCACCGAGCACATGTTCCTTGGTGAGCGTCGGGTGTTGATCGAGCGAGTGATTTTGGCTGAGTCCGGAGAAGAACGCACGACTGCACTCGATGCGTTGCTACCGCTTCAACGTCAGGACTTCATCGAGTTGCTCGAGGCGATGGATGGACTTCCCGTAACGATCCGACTCCTCGATCCGCCGCTACATGAGTTCCTGCCCGACCTCACGGAGTTGTCTGTTCGCGTCGCGCTGGCGCAAGAGCGAGGCGCCCCGGACGACGCCGACGTGAAGTTGCTTGCAGCGGTCGAACGGCTGCACGAGACCAATCCAATGCTTGGGCTGCGTGGTGTCAGGCTCGGGCTCGTGGTGCCAGGGTTGTTCGCTCTTCAAGTGCGCGCGATCACTGAGGCCGCCGTGGCCCGGATCAAGGCCGGCGGGGATCCGAAAGTCGAGATCATGGTGCCCCTTGTCGGCTCGGTGATGGAGCTTCACTTGGTGGCTGATGAGACCGGCGGGATCGTCGCTGAGATTGCTGCGCGCGAGTCGATGTCACTGCAGATTCCGATCGGGACGATGATCGAGTTGCCGCGCGCTGCTCTCACCGCCCACCGGATTGCTGAGGCGGCTGAGTTCTTTTCGTTCGGCACCAACGACCTCACCCAGACGACGTGGGGCTTTAGCCGCGACGATGTTGAGGCTGCGTTCTTCGCTGCGTACCTCGACAAGGGTGTGTTTGTGGTGTCGCCATTTGAGTCGCTCGATATCGATGGCGTCGGGCGCCTTGTCGAGATTGCGGCCCGGGAGGGACGAGCGGCTCGTCCCGACCTCAAGTTGGGTGTGTGCGGCGAGCACGGCGGCGACCCTGATTCGGTGCACTTCTTCCACCGAGTAGGGCTCGACTACGTGTCGTGTTCGCCGTTCAGAGTGCCGGTCGCCAGGCTCGAGGCGGGTAGGGCAGCACTCGGCGCGGCATCGTCCGACACCCGCTGACGCTAGTGGTTCAAGGGGTTGGCGATCGAGAACGACGACGGCGACTTGCGACGCGACCTGTGGATTCAGTGGGGCGTCCTGGCTGCCTCTAGCGCAGTGCGGGGCACATTCATGAAAAATGGGGACGGTGCGAGTGTGGGGACGGTGCGAGTGTGAGGGGGGAGGGAGTGCGTTGGGGGGAGAGAGTGTGAAGGGTGGCTGGGTCGGGCGGTTTGTTGGGTTGGTGGTCGCGGCGGTTCTGGTTGCGATTGTTGTGGTGCCTGCCTTCGCGCTGGCGACCGTGCTGCTAACCGCACGCAATCAGGACGCCACGCACACTGACACTCTGGTCGTGCTCGGTGCGGCGCAGTTTTGGGGGCATCCGAGCCCGGTGCTTGAGGCGCGTCTTGATCATGCTCGTGTTCTCTACGACGGCAAAGTGTCAGCGCACATCATCACGGTGGGTGGAAAGCAACCGCACGACAAGACCACTGAAGGGCAAGCGGGCAAGGACTGGCTGATCAAAGCAGGAGTACCTGCGGCAGCGATCCGGGCTGTACCTGTCGGTAGTGACACTCTCAACAGCCTCACTGCAGTGGCGAAGGTGATGGCGGCGCGAGGTTGGACGAGTGCAACGATCGTCACCGATCCCACTCACCAAGCTCGATCTCTGGCCATCGCCCGTGCACTCGGCATTGATGCACATGGTGCGCCTACCACCGAAGGCTCAGGTTCAAGTGTCACCATTGACTACGTGATCCGTGAGACCGGCGGATTGCTCTGGTTCTGGCTTGGGCAGCGCTGGAAAACGGTTCAGATCGTTGGAGTTTCATGAGCGGCTTTTCGCCCGACGACGATGATCGACTCTCTGACGGATACCTCGCAGGCGACGAGGCTCGCTGGGTTCCTGAGCCGCCAAAGCGCGCTGGCCGCACGGCTTTTGCGCGCGATCGTGCGCGAGTTCTGCACTCTGCCGCGCTACGTCGTCTGGCAGCGAAGACGCAGGTTGTCGCAGCGGGGGAGAGCGATTTCCTGCGCACTCGTTTGACCCATTCCCTTGAGTGCGCCCAAGTTGGCCGCGAGTTGGGTGCTGCGCTTGGCTGCGATCCCGATCTGGTCGAAGTTGCTTGTCTCTCACACGATCTGGGCCATCCGCCCTTTGGGCACAACGGCGAAGAGGCACTTGACCAAGTAGCTGACAGCATTGGCGGTTTCGAGGGCAACGCGCAGTCATTGCGCATCTTGTCGCGGCTTGAGGCCAAGACGTTCAGTCCGGAAGACGGCCCTCGCCCCGGCGGCCCCGTCGGTCTGAACCTGACGCGCGCCGCCCTCGACGCAGCCACGAAGTATCCATGGCAGCGTCGGGCCGGCACTCACAAGTTCGGTGTCTACGTCGATGATCTCGACGTCTTCACCTGGGTTCGCGACGGCGCACCCGGCGAGCGGCAGTGCTTTGAGGCACAAGTGATGGATTGGGCCGACGACGTCGCCTATTCAGTGCACGATGTTGAGGATGCAGTGGTCAGCGGCCATCTTGATATTCGCGCGATCACCAACTCAGGCGATGCGCACGACCCTGAGGGGCTACTTGAGGCCGCGGCGGAGTACGCGCCGGACGCTGAACCCGCTGACTTCTCCGCTGCCATCGAGCGGCTCACTGGAATGTCGTGGTGGCCAGGTGGATACGACGGTTCGTTGCGTGATCTTGCCTCGCTGAAAAACCTTACGTCGCAGATGATTGGTCGATTCTGTAATTCTGCTGAAGCTGCAACGCGGGCCCAGTGGGGCGATGGGCAACTCACTCGCTACGCGGCCAACCTCGAAGTGCCACGCGATCAACGGCTGGAAGTCGCGGTACTCAAAGGTGTGGCGAATCGGTGGGTCATGCAGCGCGATGGCGCTGGCCTCGTGTATTCGAAGCAACGCGAGGTAGTGCAAGAACTTGTCTATGCACTCTCCCTTCGCGGCCCCGATTGCCTAGATCCGGTCTTCCGCGATTTCTACCTGGTGGGCATCGATGACGCTGCACGGTTGCGCGCGATCGTCGATCAGGTTGCCAGCCTGACTGATCGCAGCGTCGTCACGTGGCATGCCCGCTACGCGCCCTGAATCTGTGGGCTACGCGACAGCTTCACGGACCGCGTCGAGCAGTCGGTCGATGTCGTGGTCGTTGGTGAACACGTGCGGGCTTGCTCGTACGAGTCCGGTGACTCCGTGGGCGCGGAAGTCGCGTAGCGCGTAGTCGGGTGGCGAGTAGCTAACGTTCACACCGGACGCCTTGATAGCTGCAACGACGTCGGCGGCGGCCCGGCGCGAGGTTGAGAATGTGACGATGCCGGTGCGGACCTGCCCTCGATCGCGCACTTGGACATCGGGAATCTGCGACAACTCGGCGCGGATCCGATCGGCGAGCCAGGTGATCCGAGCTTGTGTCACGTCGAGGCCCAGCGACAATGCGTAGTTAGCTGCGGCACCCATTCCCAGCATCGCTGCATACGATTTCTCCCACGATTCAAAGCGGGTAGCGCCGGGGGCGATTCGGTAGTCGTCGAGGTCGGTCCACTCGGCCGAGTTCAGATCGATGAGCGCTGGCTCCAATTCGAGCGCACGGGGCGAGGCCCAGAGGAACCCGGTGCCTCGGGGCCCACGCAAGAACTTGCGTCCGGTAGCGGAGATGAAGTCGGCTCCGATCGCGCTTGCATCAAGTGGCATCTGGCCAACTGATTGGCAGGCGTCAAGTAAGTACCAGGCCGTGCTTCCGGTGTCGCGAAGAGCGGCGCCAATTTCTTCAGCGGGATTGAGTAAGCCGTTCTGGCTCGGCGCATGGGTAATGGAGACCACCTTCACGCGCTCATCAAGCATGGAACGCATAGCTTCGACGTCAAGAATTCCACTGGCGTTGTCGGGGATTGCTTCGACGATTGCGCCCGCTCGTCGAGCTGCCGCGAGAACCGCCAGAACGTTGCTTGCGTATTCGGCCTGAGCAACCAGGATTCGATCGCCTTCGGCGAGTGGAATTGACAGAAATCCGCGCAACCATGAATCGGTGGCACTCGTGGTGAGTGCGATCGACTGCGCTCCGGCTCCGATGAGGGCGCCGCATGAGGCGTAAACGTTAGCCAAACGGTCGCTGGCTTCGGCATGGGCCTCGTACCCACCGATCTCAGCTTCACGCATGAGATGTTCGATCATCGTGTTGACAACGACCTGTGGTGGAAGTGCCGAGCCCGCGTTGTTGAAGTGAGGCACCCGCATCGATCCGGGCGTTTCTGCGCGTAGCCGGTCGATGTCAGCTGTAGTTAGGCCAGAGGGATCGATAGCTGGCGGGCCCGAGGCACTCAGAGTGGTCACGGGCTGATCTCATCACATGACGACGGACGCACCCACCAGGGCAGTCAATACGTGCTCCCCACATAGGGGATTGGGTCCATGGCCGCGGATAATGCGAGCAGATATTCCACGGAAAATGGGCAGCCCGCGGAATCTAATAGCAAATGTGGGCATTTATTTCCCTTTTCACCGTACCTCCTGAGCACAAGGACCAATCGGACAATATCTGGTTACAGAACGGAGTTTCTCGGCTACTCTTCGTACATGAAACTTGGATTTGTCTCTTTATTTGCCACTATTTGCGTATCTTCTGCCCTGGTTTTTGGAGTTACTGACGGCGTGGCCGCGTACCCGCCGGGAACGGCATTGCAGGTAACTGTCACGCCGAATCCAGCCACCGTTGGTGATCACGTCACTGCCCTTGCCACCAATGTCCAGGCGGGGTGCAACGTTATCTTTACTTTTTGGCAGCGCTCGGTCACTGTGTCAAGTTCGGGTGGTTCGGCGTCAGCCGATTTCCAGGTTCCAAATTCGGCAGGTCACGCCACAATGCACGCAAAGACAGCTAACTGCGCGGCTATCGAACATTCATCGACCAATGTGGTGGTTACCGGCCGGCCAAGGGTCGTGGCCCCTGCCCGGGTATGTAGTAAGAAGACCTTCGTAGTGAAGGTGTCCAATTTCAAGCCGCGTACTCGAGTGTCGGTCAGGATGACTCAGGCTGCCGGGACGGGCAGTGTGCGGTCAGTGTCGCGCGCACTTGCCCAGTCGAGGTCAACCGGTTCAACCGGCAAAGTCTCGATGGCCTTCAATATCGCCAGCCCCGGCACCTACCTCGTTGCCGCGGTGGGGCCAAGCCAGCGCGCGACCACTTCGGTCCGGATCGTTCGCTGCTAGCGCTAGATCACTCGTCGAAACTGATGGCCTGAGACTGACAAGTCTCAGGCCATCAGTGTGTCCGATCGTCATCGCGAGCCCACCGCAATCGGCTTCATCTCGACCGCGGCGATCTTGCAGCGCGTCAGTTCAGAGCGCAGTGCAAGCTGCCCCTTGCCGTCCACTTACCTTCTGTGGGATCGACATTGGCTGAGTCATGGTGGCGGGCTCAGGGGGCAAAGACAGCGCCTTGCCTGTTTCCAGCATGAGCAGATCAACGCTGCGGGTTTGGTTGGAGTTGAGTACTAGGTCTACACGCCAGACTGGATGCCCACGTTCAAGTCCCTCGGACACGCTGACCTGTTGCCCGTCGATAGTCGTGAGCGCATCAATGGCCTTGACAGGGCCATAGATATAGAGCAGAACCTTGGTTGAGCCTTTGGGAGCTGACGCATTCTGGCCGGCCGGTAGGTCTTCTCGGAGATCGACGTATGACGGTAGTCCGTGGCTTGGTGCCGAGTTGTGAACGATCACCGAGATCTCGCTCGTGCGAGTCGAGTCAGTGCAGGTACCACCGTCGTACTGCATCTCGACTGAGATGTAGGCATCGAGCTTGTTGCCGCCGCCATTGTTGACGACGGCCATGGCGAACGGCCCGGGTTGATCCGGCAGGATCCCGGCCAACGAATATCGGGCCAGTTGGGCCTGCTCGCCTTTGTGCACGGAGTACACGAGCAGATCACCCTGCGTCAAAGGTGCTTTCAGCGCCTTCACCAGAGGAGCCAACGAAACCTGACCGCTCGCGATGCGTTGGAAGACGGCTTTCAGCAACTCGACGACCACTGCGTCCTTGTCGGCCACTACTGGGAACTTCGCGTAGATGTCCTTGGTGAGGAACGTGAAGGCTGAGGTCGAGTCAACGGTAACTCCGCGCACGCTAACGGGGCCGGTGCCCGCGAGTAGGGCCGCGACGACGCGTTGGTCCAGAGCAACCACGCCATCAAGGGATCCGCCGCCCTGAGCCTTCCAGCCGTTGACGATGAGCTGCCCGGTGTAGGGGAAATGCGGACTCAGATTCAGGCCAGCCCACTCAGCGGCATCGGACGCCCATAGATCCTGGAACTCGGCGGGGAGGTTGCCCACGGGGATCTTCTTGGAATCAAGCCGCTTTCGCGAATTCGCCTCGACAATGCTCACTTTGCCAGCGTCAGTTCGAAGGATCGCGTAGGCACCAATGAGGCCGCCGGTGCCGCGTGCTTCTGCGAGATTTTCCATAGCGATGAACCACGTGTGCGGTTTACTCGAACCCAGCATGGTCCCGATCAGTGGTGCTGCCGCGGATGCAGAGCGAAGCGCGGGAATTGCCGCGCTCAGTGCTTCTCGAGCGTGCTTTACCTGCTCGGCTTGGGCCGCGGTGAGTCCGGCTTGGTTGATGCTGGCCAAATCTTGGGCGGCCTGCTCGCTATTTGTTGCGAGCGCCTCAAGAACGGGCGCGAGCGCGGTCAGTGCTTCGACGTCGAACTTCCCGCCGGAGGTTGCAAATGCGGCCTTATCGAACTTGGGCAGGAGCTCAGCGAGTGGAGCAGCCGCGGCTGCGATGCTGTCAGCACTCGCGCCCAGAGTTCGCGCGGCCGACGCGCGAGCCCCTACGCCCGGAAGCAGGGCCGCCAGCCCCCAGATTGGGTCGCCGGTCAGATCATGCAAGTGGGCGGCCTGACTGTGCAGACTGGTGATATCGCCTGCAACCGCTGTGAGGTCGCCCTTAGTGACGTCACTGCGTAGTTGGGTGATTGTGGACGCCAGAATGGAGGCTGTGCTTGTTGCATCTCGTCCTCGAACTGCGAGCCAGGACACCGATACAACCGCAGCAATCGCAATGACTGCAAGGGAAATCGTGATCCGCCGAGCGCGGCAAATTCCGTTCGCCATCCGGCTGTCCTCACGTGAGTTGGGAGTCGTGTACGTCGACTCCGGTCAGTAGGCGCCGTGCCCGGTCAAGACTGCTTTGGCCGTCTTCAGCAAGATTATGGTGTCAAGAGCCGGTGACCAGTTCTCGACGTAATAAAGGTCGAGCCGCATGCGCTCGTCCCATGTGGTGCCCTTCCTCCCGCTGATCTGCCAAAGGCCTGTGAGCCCTGGCTTGGTGAGATGGCGACGCTGTACCTGCGCAGGGAGGTTGTTGGCTTCACTCACGAGTAGTGGTCGCGGACCCACTAGTGACATCGAACCGAGTATTACGTTGAGAAACTGGGGGAACTCGTCAAGGGACCAACGTCGCAATAGTCTGCCTACTTTGGTGATCCGTGGATCATTGCGCAACGTCGTATTGGAGCCCAACTTCATCGCGTTGGCCACAGCTTGTTCGTGTCCCAGTTCTGAATCCTGGGTCATGGTGCGGAACTTCCACATCGTGAAGTGAGATCCCTCAAGACCGACTCGCCGCTGCTTGAAGATCACCGGACCCTTACTCGTAACACGAATCATCACGGCCGTCACCAACAGGAGTGGAGATGTGATGACAAGGAGCACAGTGGCCCCCACCACGTCGAGTATTCGCTTGGCAAATCGTTTACCACCCGTGAGATGTGGCTCATCGAGATGGATCAGCGGTAACCCGGCGGCGGGGCGCAACGTGAGGCGGGGTCCGGAGATGTCGCCCAGGATCGGTGCAACGAGCAAGTCGATCCCGCGGCCTTCCAACTGCCACGCCAAGCGTCTGATGAGCTCGTCGGTGATGAGGTCCGACTGTGAGATGGCTACGGCACGGATGTGGTGGCTTTGAATCTGCGCGCTGACTGTGTCTATCCACCCTGCAGTATGGGTCCGAGGAGGCGAAATCTGTTCGACCGCAAGGAATCCGGCGCATGGGTCAACTGCGAAGGCCGCGGCCAATAGTTCAGTTTGCTCAGGCTGGCCGATCAGCAAGGTTCGGAACAGTCGTCGTCCACTCGAGCGCTCCCGCTTGAGCCAGGCCCTACTAGCCGTGCGCCCAGTGATGAGCGCGAGTAGCCCGACAGGCAGCACTATGAGGATGAACGCACGCGAGAGTTCAGCCTTCAACACGAAGGAGATCGTGCCCACCAATCCGAACAGGATGCAGGTAGCCACTAGCACGCGCTTGAACTCTTCCGTCCCGACGCCGAAGAAGCGACGGTCGTATGCGCCATTGAGCGACAGCGTGCCAAACCAGGCGGCTGCAATTCCAAGTGCAACGAGTCCGTGCGGCGCGGTGTTGATGAGCGAGTCAGATGTGAAGTTGAACCGAGCGAAGACTGCCGAAGCCACCGAAGCGATGATGGCCACAAGGTCGCTGCTGACGACGAGCCATAGGTAGGTCCGTAGCGGATCCTTGTTCGTCTTTTCCGCATCTGCCGACTCGTGCTCGCCGACAGATTCCACGACGGTGGGCCGCTCGTTTGCAGGGATCGGCGTGAGCAAGACTCGAAGATCGGGCGAAGTAGGCGTTAGCGACCGAATTCCTTGAACAGTCATAACGCCCCCTGTCCGATTTGTCGAAATGATTCGCCGTGCTGACTCGCAGGATTGTGATCATATCGAGGGTCGACTGCAATTAGAAGACTGCTTGATGAACAGGGTGCATGGTGTCGGTGAATGAGGGTGATTACCACCTTTCCCGTGTGCACGTTTCTAGCTAAGGTGGTTGTAGTCGGTCTTTTGTCACACCATAAATGTCAGGATAAATCAGGAGATATCGGTATCTAATGGCACATTAACCTCAGCTATAGATCCGTATTTCACCGCTACGAAGACCATGTTGGAATTTTTATGCCAAATCCAGACAAATATAGGAGAGGCGCGGCCTGAGCCGATGAATCAGCGCAGTTTGGAGATCATTGCGTTGTAACGTCGAGACATGAGACTTGGACTTATATCTGTTGCGACAGGCATAGGAGTTACCGCCGCCCTGGTTCTTGGCGCCGCGGAGGGCGTCGCCGCTTACCCGCCGGGCACTGCGATCACCGTCACCGCTGCACCAAATCCAGTGAGCGCCGGTTCAGCGTTTACTGCCACTGCTGCTCACGTGCAGAGCGGCTGCAAGGTCAGGTTCACGCTCGGCGAACGTTCAATCACCGTCTCGAGTTCGGGTGGATCGGCGAGCGCCAGATTCCGGGCGCCGCGCCGGGCGGGCCAGGTGAGCGTGCGTGCCACGACCACCCGTTGCAGTTCGATTGAATCTGCATCGACCACGCTGACCATTACAGGGCGGCCGAGGGTCACTGGGCCGCATTCGGCTTGCACCAACGAGTCGTTCACCGAGAGCGCATCGAATTTCGCACCGAACACCCAGATTTCGATCACGCTCACGCGGGCTGACGACATGCAGAGCACGCGTGACGCTGGCCGTTCCCTGGTGCAGTCCGGCACGACCGACGGCAGCGGTAGCGTCTCGCTGAGGTTCACGGTCAAAAATTCGGGAACGTACCTTGTGACCGCGGTTGGCCCGGGCCAACACGCCACTACGTCAGTGTCGGTCAGTCGCTGCTCACACGATCACTGATTCAAAACCGATGGCCCAATACCCAACGGTCTTGGGCCATCGGCATGCTCGGGGCGGCTGCAGTCGAGTTGCCACCGAGCTAGGGCTGAGCCCCGTTAAGCGTTAGTGAGCCCGGATCCAAGATCACCACCCTGACCCCCACGGCCGACGACGGCGCACGGCCTTGCGGATCGACCGTAGGATCACTGACGTGGCAGGCCGGATTCGCGACGAGGATGTTGTTGTCGTGCGCGAGAAAGCGCGGATCGATGAGGTGATCCGCGACTACGTCACCCTGAAAGCGGCCGGTGGCGGCAGTTATAAGGGTCTGTGCCCATTCCACGACGAACGAAGTCCTTCGTTCAACGTCAGCCCAGCCAAAGGCGCCTGGTACTGCTTTGGTTGTGGCGAGGGCGGCGATGTCATCGGCTTCCTGCGCAAGGTCGATCACCTTTCGTTTACCGAAGCCGTTGAGAAGTTGGCAGGCAGGTACAGCGTCACCCTTCGTTACGCCGAGGGTTCGGCTGCGCCGGGCAGACAGGCGTCGAACCGCAGCAGGCTAATCGAGGCCCACAAGGTCACCGCCGAGTTTTACGTCGAACGGCTGAACTCGCCCGAGGCCGAGATCGGACGCACCTTCCTCACCGAGCGCGGTTTCGCTCGAGACGCCGCCGCTCACTTCGGAGTCGGTTACGCGCCGATCGGGTGGGACGTCCTCATCACACATTTGCGTAGCAAGGGTTTCAGCGACGATCACATGGTCGAAGGCGGTCTAGCAGTCCGAGGTGGACAGCGCGGTCTGTACGACCGGTTCCGCGGTCGCCTCATGTGGCCCATCCGCGACCTGTCCGGTGACGTAGTCGGCTTTGGTGCACGCAAGTTGCGCGACGACGATGAAGGACCTAAGTACCTCAACACTCCCGAGACACCGCTCTACAAGAAGAGCCAAGTGCTGTATGGGATTGACCTCGCTCGCAAGGAGATCGCAAAGAGCCAGCAGGCAGTGATCGTCGAGGGTTACACCGACGTCATGGCCGCGCACCTATCAGGCATTGAGACCGCGGTGGCGACCTGTGGCACGTCGTTTGGAACCGATCACATCAAAGTGTTGCGCCGCCTGCTCATGGATGACGACACCTTCACTGGTCAGGTGATCTTCACGTTCGACGGTGATGCCGCAGGGCAGAAGGCGGCACTACGCGCATTCTCCGAGGATCAGCGCTTCACCGCGCAAACCTTTGTCGCGGTGGAGCCCAGCGGGATGGACCCGTGTGAGTTGCGTATTGCTCGTGGCCCGGAGGCGGTTCGAGAGCTCATTGCCAATCGCGTGCCACTTTTCGAGTTCGCAATCCGAGCGGCTCTTGCCGGACACGACCTCGACCGCGCCGAAGGCCGTGTTGCTGGTTTACGCGCGGCGGCCCCAGTAGTCGCTGGGATTCGCGATCAAGCGCTTCGTCCCGAATACGCGCGCATGCTGGCTGGTTGGCTCGGGTTGCCGGTCGAGGAAGTGACGCGTGCAGTGTCCACGGCCAGTAAGGCGCAGCCGCCGGCTCGACGCCCAGATCTTGCGGTCGAAGCACCGGCTGGCGAGCCCGGAGCCGTGCCCCGGATGCCACGTCCCGATCCTCGCGACGCGATCGCATCAGTCGAACGTGAGGCGCTCAAGGTCGCCCTGCAAGCGCCACAGTTCGCAGGCTCATGGATCGATGCGCTCGAGACTGACGGCTTCCGCTCAATCGCATACATCGCAGTGCATCGAGCGATCGTTGATGCGGGTGGTGCGGCCGCTGGCTTAATGGATCGCGAATGGCTCGATGCCGTACTCGCGGCGTGCCCCGACGACGCGGTACGCGCCGTGGTGCACGAACTAGCGGTTGATCCGTTGCCGATCGACGTCGTGGATGCCCGATACGCGCAGTCGGTCATTGCCCGCCTGCTTGAGATTGACGCATCTCGTCGGATCACCGACGTCAAGGCAAGACTGCAACGAATCGAACCCACGAGTGATCCCGACGCCTACCAGGCGTTGTTCGCCGACGTGCTCGCTCTAGAGGCGTACCGTCGTGGCCTACGCGAGCAGGTAGCCGGCGGCGGCTCGTGAGGCTTCGACCTCCGGCACAGATTCGCGCTCGGGTGCCCCAAGGCCGAGTGCTTGGCTGGGCGGTCAGTGGTTCATCGTCGATCATCGCCACTGATCGGGCGCTACTTTTGCCAGAAGGATCTGAGCTGGCCCAGATTCCGTGGGATCTTGTCCTGCGGGTTACCTGGGAGATGAACACCGCCGAGGTCACCTATCAACTAGACGCCGGCGAGCGACCCGAGACGGTTCGCGTCTCGGTCGTCCTAGATGAGGGCGATCTGCCTGCGGTGGTGCAGGAGCGAGTCAACGCGAGTATCTATATCCAGCACCACGCACGCCTCGAAGGTGACCTAGGCGCCCGATTTGTGGCTCGTCGGGCGCCGGGGTCGGTCGAACTGCGCTGGTCGGTCGTATTCGACTCTGGTCTGGATTCACGCGACCCTGACCTGCGTGCCAGGGCGGATGTCGCACTGGCGAATCTTCGTTCAGTGCTTGGCATTTGAGCGATTCAACGACTTTTGGCCCGTAGCCTGTTGACCCGCGTGGGGTCGGTCGATTTCTGTGCCTCACCGGCCGCTTGCTATCCTCCTCACGCTGCGTGTTGGTGAGTTCTCGTGCCGACACGTTGATGTGCGATCCCGCGTAGCTCAACGGCAGAGCTCCCGACTGTTAATCGGGCGGTTTCTGGTTCGAATCCAGACGCGGGAGCCCTGTGCGAAGTCCCGGGACATCCCTGACGGGTGTACCGGGACTTACATATCGGTGGGCAGTCGTAGCCCCTCTCCATTCCACCGCGGCGTTGAATTTCGCGACAGTTCCGGCGACAGCGCGCACCGCCCGGGCGGATCTATTGAAGGATGACCAACCAGACGCCAATGACTGCGATCGCTAGGCCGGCGATCTGGTGCCGTGCCAGTCGCTGTCCGAGGAAGAAGAAGGCCAGAACCGCCGCGATCAGCGGAGTCAGTGTGGCGACAACCGAGACGACTGCCAACGTGGTGAACACCAGCGCCTCGACGAACAAGATGTTCGCCGCAGCGTCGAAGACACCCGAAAGTGATGCCTGAATCTTGGCTGTTCGCGCGGTAGGAACCTTGACCCGCCGAACGAGAGCGAGCACCAGGACCAGCGCCAGGACTCCCACGCGGGTGCCCACAACGGCCCACAGCGACGACTCCTGGGATCCGTGTCTGATGATGACGCCGAATCCGGCGAAGCAAACGCCGGCTCCGAGGGCGTACGCCACCGTTTGAGGGGTGTGCTGCTGCTGACGCTCGTCCTTATTCCCCCACGAGGTCACTGCAACGGCCCCAAGGCACAAGACTGCGCCAACGAGGGTGCCCACAGCTGGGCGACCTTCAGCAACCCAACTGGCGCCAACGAGTAGGGCCGTTGATGCGCCTGTCATCACCGGGATGACGACCGCGACAGGACCGTATAGCAGGGCACGAAAGTTAAGAACCAGGCCGGCACCACCGACGAGCCCCGCGAGTACGCCCCATGCGAGTGATGACGAGGTCAGAGGTGATTGGAACACCAGTGCTGACAGAAGGGCCAGCACCAAGGCGACGGGGGATGCGACCAGTAAGGCCGACAGCGGGCTACTACGCCGAATCGCGGGGCTGGCGAAGATCTTCGCCAATGCCTGTGAGGCCGCGTTGCCAAGGGCGAGTAAGTCGCCGTTCATGCCTCTCCCGTGACTTGCGGTGGTGCTCAGATGTGGCACGCAAGTGAGGGTGAGCGCGAGTCCCGTCACTAAGGCTTTGCAGCGTAGCAGCCGCTCGAGACGAAGCACCCTCCTGCGGTTGACTCACAGCGGACTCGACCGGCCTCGGGACCCCATGTCAGACGGGGGCGCCGCGTCCTGCCAGAAGGAGTGCGCCTGAGACTCACCCGCGAAATGCGTAGTCGAGCGCTGCCTTCACCTCGGCCACACAACCCGAGTCACTGCGTGGCCGCAGGCGGGCAGCCGAACCACCACTGAACGCCACGAGGCTGGGAACCTTAAGCAGGTCCGTCAGGTCGTAGAGCTCTGTCCATCGCAGCGCGGCTGCTGAGCCGTCGGACGCCCCCGGCACTCCGCCACCCACGAGGTGCAGGACCTCGCTGGCGCCCCACCATCGACTGCGGTACCGCAGCACGACCTTCTCGAGAGTCCCTGTGGGCAGCGCCGCCACAGCGCGGGAGACGGGTGCGGGCCACGGCGACACCGTGGGCAGCCCGGATTGCAGCAGGGCGAGGGGGACGGCGATCACCACCACATCCGCGTGCATCACGCGGCAATCCCGGGCGCGGACGTCGACCGATCCGGAATGGGCCGTCACGGACGAAATCGGCGTGCTGCGAAGCACTGCTATGACGCGCAAGAGACGTGACACGATCGCGCCGTATCCGCCGCCCACCAGCACGTCGCCACTGCCGCCGTCGCTTCCCTCTGCCTGTGCCTGCTGTCCGAGGCGTGAGGGATCGAGTCCATACTCCTGCGTGCGTTCCACCTGCGCCGCCCAGCGACCAAAGCGATCCATGGGGTAACTCTCATCGCGCATCGATTGCGCCGCCGACAGGTTCCGGGACGGTGTCAAATTACCCATCGAGTCGATGAGCGAACTCAACCGATCGTCAGCGCGCACAGCGGCGGGCGACAGCCCCGAGGCCATCGACCGCGACGCCGTCGGCATCGTGGCGCGCCTCCTCGGGTTGAATGCGATTCGACGTGTCGACGATGTGAAGGGACGCCTCCAGTGCGCCGACGCCACCGCCGACCCCGACGAGTACGAGCGGCTCAACCGCGACCTCTTCGCGCTGGAGGCCTACCGCCGCGACCTGCGCACCCGCGCGATGGGGGATGAGTAAGGGCGGACGCCCGTTCGTGGGCGCGGTGGTCGGGCTGGTATCTCAGCAAAGGTCGCTTCCGAGCGGCCTGCAATCCCGCGTAGCTCAACGGCAGAGCTCCCGACTGTTAATCGGCGAACCTTTCTGGTTCGAATCCAGACGCGGGAGCCACTGCCAGACGCCGCTCCCTCACAGGGGTGGCGTTCGTCGTTCCAGGGGAGCGAGGTCGGCGGGCCTTAGCCCACGTGGATGGTCGGGGTCGGAGTCAGTTGCCGTGCGTGATGTGTCAGCTCGCTCCGAGGTAGACGGCCCACGGACCGAACATGTAGGAGAACGTCGACGGAGCGCCGGTTAGCCCCTTGTGCATGATGAGCACGCAGTTGGGCGAGGCGGTCGGGATCCATACCAACTGCTCGGTGATGATCTTCTGCGCATCGACGACGTGCTGGGCACGCTTGGCCGGGTCGGTCTCGGACCGTGCGGCCTCGAGCGCCGTCGTGACAGCCGGGTCTGACCAGCCGCTGAAGTCCTGCGACCCGCCCTTGAGCGCCATCGTCTTGTACAGCGATGAGGGATCGGCGTAGTCGCCGTAGTTGGTGGTTGGGAACGCATCGACCGAGCTCCAGGCAGCCGGGTCGATGAAGAAGTTGATGAAGTTCGAAGGGCTCACGTCGTTGAACGTGACCTTGAGGCCGAGCTGCTCGGCCGCCGCCCTGTAGGCCAGCGCTTCGGCGTTGATGGACGCGGTTCCTGACGATGTCCCGATCTTGATGCTCTGTCCGGCAACACCGGCTTGCGCGATCAGGTCCTTTGCCTTGGCGAGGTCCGGGTCAAGCGCTGGAAGGGCGGTGTAGCCGGCCGTGAAGACGTCAAGGGCGGATCCCCAGGTGCCCTGCGCTTCCAGCGCGTGGGGAACGAGTGCAGCGCCCTGCCAGAGAGTGTTGATGATCCCCTTGCGGTCGAGTGCGTAGGAGATCGCCTGACGGACGCGCGCGTCGGCCAGCGGGCCCTTGGTCGCACTGACGACCATGGCGTCAGTGGCGAACGGGGCGCCCTGGAAGATCTGTACGTCCGCGTTGGTGCGCAGCCGTCCAAGACTCGACAATGGGTTAGCCAGGTAGACCCCCGAAATCGCGCCGGTCTGGAGACCGGCGGTCAGGGCGGCGTCGTCCGGCACACCGATGAGGGTCATCTTCGTGAACCTCGGCTTGGGCAGCGTGTTGTCCCAGTAGGTCGGGTTGGGCACGATGCTGACACCCTGGCCGGTCTTCCACGAGTCGAGCTTGAAGGGCCCCGAGCACATCGTGAGCCCCTGGACCGTGCCGAAGTCTTGGCCCGCCTTCTCAGCGAAGGCCTTCTCGACCACCATGCCCGGTGTGGCCGAGAGCTCGCCGACTAGCCACTGGTCAGGCTCGGTGAGCGTGATCTCCACCGTTGCCGTGTCGATGGCCGTGATGGCCTTGACCCGGTTGAAGACCGCGGCGTAGAACCCGATCCCCTTGGGATCAGCGGCGCGGGTGAGGCTGTAGACAACGTCGGTGCTGGTGACAGGATTCCCGTTCCAGAACGTCGCGCCCTTCTGGATCGTGAAGTCCAAAGTGGTCGCGTCGACCTGCTTCAGCGTCGTGAGACCAGGCCCGATCGTCATGTCGGGAGCCTGTCGCAGCATCGCGTCGCAAAGCAGCGAGTCGACGGTGTTCTCGGGGTAGTCGAACGCCTGGATGGGGTCGAGGGTCTGCGTCTCCCTGTAGAGCGCCCATGTCAGCTCACCGGCATCACCGGTCGGAGCGGGGGTCAGCACGGTGAAGTCTGTGGTTGGCACCGAGGCCGAGCCGGAGTTTGTTGGCGCAGGGGCTCCCGAGCATGCCGAGAGCATTGTCACGATGGCGGCTAGGCCGACAACTGCGGAAATCGGACGCGCCATAGCGGTTCCTCCTGGGGTCTGGTGGCCCCACCCTATGGCGCGGTGGAAGCACAAACAGGCGCTTGGCAGGCAACGGTATGGGCACAACTGCCTGGCACCTGAGTCGAGTGGCAGCGCGAAGGGATACGGACACGCCGAAACTGACGACCTCTGTCACGGCCCCATCTGTCCGAGCTCACATTGCTTACCAGGCCCGATGACTGCACCGAAACTTTGGTTCGAATCCAGAAGCTCCAGGCGCGGGAGCCGCTGCTAGCGCCACCGATCCCTCCTGGGCGACTCACGAACTCCGTGACTCGTCTGCACTAGTTGCCTTCGCCCGCTGAGTTACCACTAGTGGTGATGCGTCGTCGTGGCTAGCATGACGCGATGGAATTGATTGAGTTCACGCCAACCCGCGAGCAGTTCTCGTACACCTTTGGTGGCGCTGCACCGGTGATGCGTATTAAACCTGGTACTGCCCTCAAGCTCTGGACCGAAGACGCGTTCAACTACGCCCTGCGCTCGGTCGAGGATTTGGCGAGCAACAAGATCTCGCTGGCCGAGGTCAACCCACAGACCGGGCCGTTCTACGTCGAAGGCGCAGAGCCTGGTGACACCCTGGCCATTCACATCGTTGACCTGACCCCAGCTCGATCCTGGGGCGTTTCGTCGGCGATTCCGTTCTTTGGTGGCCTCACATCTACCGATCGCACAGCCACCCTGCAGGAGCCACTTCCCGACACCACCTGGATCTATGAGGTCGACACCGCTAGCAATACGGTCGGCTTCGTCGCCCGGCACAGTGACTTCACCGTGCAGTTGCCAATCGAGACCATGCTGGGCACAGTCGGTGTCGCGCCGCCCAGTCGTGAAGTACGCACATCGCTTGTGCCTGAGCGCTTTGGCGGCAACATGGATACGCCTGAAATGCGCGCAGGTGCTACCTGTTATCTCGGCGTCAACGTCGAGGGGGCACTGTGGTCGCTTGGCGATGGTCACTACCGGCAGGGTGAGGGCGAAGCCTGCGGTACTGCGGTCGAGGGCGCTATGAACGTCACGGTGATCATCGACCTCATCAAGGGTGGTGGCCCGGCTTGGCCCCGGATCGAGAACGACGACTTCTTTATGGCGGTTGGGTCGTCGCGGCCGATGGAGGACTCGTGGCGAATCGGTCAGGTCGAGCTTGTCCGCTGGTTCGAGCAGTTGTACAACTTGCACACCATGGACGCCTACCAACTGCTCTCGCAGATGACACACGCCCCGATCGCCAATGTTGTCGACGCCAACTACAGCGTCGTTCTCAAGGCAGCTAAGAAGCACTTGCCAACGGTGAGTGCCTTCGACGGAATGCACGCACTTATGCGCGAACGCGCGACCTCTCTCGGTTCGATCTCATACAACCCACACGTGTAGTGGAACAAGGAGCTCACCATGGATCTGCAGCTTTCTGGACTCACCGCGTTAGTCACCGGCGGCACCAAGGGGATCGGTCGAGCAACGTGTGAGTTGTTCGCTCGCGAGGGCGCCAATGTCGCGTTCTGTGCGCGCAGCGCCACTGATGTTGCTGAGGCCGAGGCCGCATTGTCGGCCTACGGCACAAAGATTTCCGGCACGGTACTCGATGTTGCTGATGCAGCCGGTGTGAGTGCGTGGGTCGATGCAAGTGCCGCTGCAATGGGCGGGATCGACATGGTTGTGTGCAACGTAAGCGCCCTTGCGATTCCTGACACACCCGAGAACTGGGAGATCAGTTTCCGCACCGACCTGATGGGCTCTGTCAACACCGTAAACGCGGCCCTGCCCTACCTCCGCAAGAGCTCGGCGCCCTCGATCGTCTCTGTCTCAAGCGTTTCCGGGCGCGAGGCCGACTTCGCCGCTGGCCCGTACGGCACGTTCAAGACTGCGCTGGCCGGCTACACCGGCGGGCTTGCCCTTCAGCTCGCGCCCGAAGGAATCCGTTGCAATGTGATGTCGCCCGGTAACACCTACTTCCCAGGCGGAGTGTGGGCCAATATCGAGGCCGGCAACCCCGATTTGTTCAACATGGCCATGGGAATGAACCCCACCGGCCGCATGGGCAAGCCAGAGGAAATGGCAACTGCCATCGTGTTCTTGTCTAGCCCGGTTTCGAGTTTCACCACAGGCACTAACCTCGTAGTCGATGGTGCACTCACGCGTGGTCTGGATCTCTGATCCGCCCGCAGGCGGAATAGGGAGACATATCCATGGTGCAGCGCCAGTTCCCGCGCTGGTCGGACCTTAAGCCGTATATCGGGCTGCGCGCTCCATTCAGCGGACCAAGTGCGGTCGAGAGTGCCGCGACCATCGCTGATCTGCGCCACATCGCCCGACGTCGAACCCCTACCGCTGTCTTTGACTATGTCGACGGCGCGGCAGGTGCCGAACTGAGCCTGAATCGATCGCGCGAAGCCTTCGGCCGCATAGAGTTTCGGCCGCATGTCCTTCGTGACGTAGTCGACATCGACACCTCACGCCAAGTCTTGGGCGAAACTTGGCGTTTACCTTTCGGCTTCGGGCCCACTGGCTTCACCCGCATGATGCACCACGAGGGCGAGCCCGCTGTAGCCCAAGTAGCTGGGGAGTTCGGCATCCCCTACACGCTCTCGACCCTGGGCACGACCTCTGCCGAAGATCTCGCCGCCGCCGCACCAGATACCCGCAAGTGGTTCCAGCTCTATCTGCTCAAGGAGAAGCAGTCGCGAGCAGATTTGGTTCGTCGGGTCGCAGATTCGGGTTATGAAGCCATCATGCTCACGGTTGACACCGTGGTGGCAGGCTCTCGATTGCGCGATGTTCGCAACGGCCTGACGATTCCCCCTCAACTCACCGCTCGCACGTTGGCTGGCCTCGCACGGTATCCACGTTGGTGGGGAAACGTACTGAGCACGCCGCCGCTGGAGTTCGCGTCACTGCGCACCACCGACGGCACTGTGGCAGATCTGATCAACAACGTCTTCGATCCTTCAGTCACGATGGCTGATGTCCGTTGGCTCCGCGAGCACTGGTCGGGACCACTCATCATTAAGGGCGTGCAGAACGTCGACGACGCGATGATGTTGGCTCACGAGGGAGTCGACGGGATCTTGCTGTCGAACCATGGTGGCCGACAGTTGGACAGGTCAGTTGTGCCACTTGAGTTGTTGCCCGAGGTGCGTCAAGCAGTGGGTAGCGAGATCAACATCTTCGTCGATGGTGGGGTGATGTCAGGCGCCGATATCGTTGCGGCAGTGGCGTTTGGCGCTACCGGGGTATTCGTTGGTCGGGCCTATTTGTACGGCATCATGGCCGGCGGCGAGGCGGGAGTGCGACGAGTTGCGCAGATCTTGCAGACTGAAATCGAGCAGACCATGCGGCTCATGGGCGTGCAGCGACTCGAGGACATCACCCCTGACATGGTGTCGTTCGCGTCCTCGTAGACTTCGGTTTATGAGCACACCGTCAAACCCAGCACTGCGCATGTCTGGTGCCGATATACCCACCCTGATCGGTGCCTGGGTGTCGGCTGCGCGCGATTTCCACGACTTCGTCAAGACTCTCGACGCGGACCAGTGGCTGACAATGTCGCCTTGTCCAGGCTGGACTGTCGCAGATCTCACTGCCCACATCGTCGGCATTGAACGTGACTTTGTGGGGGATGAGTTGCCGCCGCACGAGCCTGACTGGGCCGGGCTCACACACGTTCGCGATGACGATTTCAGTCGATGGACTGAGGGCCCGGTAGATCAGCGGCGCTCTCATGAGCAGGCCGACGTCATCGCTGAACTTGCTGACGTGATCGAACGCCGCATCGTCCAACTGGCCGATATGGCCGCAGAACCCGAGTCGATGGTCGATGGCCCGCGTGGCAAGCCCGTCACTCTTGAGCGGGCTCTGCGCATGCGTACCTTCGACACCTGGGTCCATGAGCAGGACGCCCGTACCGCGCTCGATCAGCCTGGCCACCTCGATAGTCCGGGTGCCCACCTCACGGCTGACTTCCTCGTGGCTTCCTTGCCATTCGTGCTGGGCAAGGCCATGGGCGCCACCACGGGCACCACACTGCACATCGTGGTCGAGGGTGCGATTCCCTTTGAGCGCATGGTTCGAATCGGCGAGGACGGCCGCGCGAGTTTCGTCGAAGTGCAGTCGGCCCCGCTCGATGACTTGGGCGAGTCCTGGGCGCGCATTTCGACCGATTGGCCGACTTTCGTGGCGCTAGCGACCGGTCGTGTCGATGCGTCGTCACCCATCATCGCGTCTGCCGTGTCGATCGACGGCGATCACGGGCTGGCGCATCGGTATCTTGCACACGCCAATGTCACTCCCTGACTCACTGGAGTCTGGCCAGTGGCCTCGATAGTGTCGGAGTACTAGGGCGAGTAACCGGTTTGCCAACTTGTTAAGGAGTTCTGATGATCAAGGTCGGAGACACGATTCCAGACGTTGCTGTCAGCATCATGGTCGACGGGGCGCCTACCGAGCACCGGATGAGCGAACTGATGGGCACTGGCAAGGTTGTGCTCTTCGCCGTGCCGGGAGCCTTTACCCCGCCGTGCTCTGACCAACACCTGCCTACCTTCATCGACACTGCCGCGCAACTCACTGACTCGGGCGTCGACCGGATCCTGTGCCTGGGCGTCAATGACGTTTTCGTGATGCATGGCTGGGGCGTTGCAAACGACGTTGGCACTGCGATCACGATGGTCGCCGATCCCTACGCTGAGTTCACCAAGGCGGTCGGGATGGAAGTTGATGCCTCGTTCGCGGGCCTGGGCACTCGTTCGATGCGTTACGCGTTGGTGGCTGAGGAGGGCGTCGTCACCGCGTTCTTGCCAGAAGACGACGGCTTCTCGGTGATCGCGAGCACGGCGGTTCACGTGCTGAAGGTCGTCATCGACCAGGCCAAGGTCGCTCAAGACGCTGCAGAGATTACCGAGAGCGAGTACTTCAAGGAGTTGGCGGTCAAGGCTGACGCGCTGCGCAAGGGCGGCGCGGAGTAGCCAGGCGGTACCGACGCGAGTCCTGCGTTACTCCGCCAGAGCGAACGCATTTCAGCGCGGAGTTGGTGTCGGCGATAAAGCAGTTACGCCGCCGGTAAGGCTGGATTGATCCAGACCCTGCTGGCGGCTCCAATGCTTCGCAATCGCCGCACCGTCGAAAGGGACACCATGTCATCCTCCAAGGTCAACCGTCGCGCACTCGCTGTACTCAGTCTCGGCGCTGCGGTAACCCTTGTGCAGACCACGGCCTTCGCGGTTGATGCGTACGCGGCTGGCCACGTGCATTCCAAGATCTCTGGGGGAGCGCACAAGCGGGCTAACTCACACGATGCGGCGCAGCGTCTCGCGGCACTGCACAAGGCCCGCCACACGCACAAGCACCACACTGCACCCCCCGTCGAGATCTCGGATGACTCGGCTAACGACTCAGCTGATGACTCGGTCTCAACCCGGCCGGTGACCCCGCCCGTCACACCGCCCGTCACGCCCCCTGTCACCCCGCCGGTTACTCCGCCAGCCACATCTGTCACTGGCACGTTCGCCGGGAAGACGGTCAGTTTCTCAACTCCGGGCGGCGTTAACACGGTCACCGTGACCATCACGCTGTCGAACTCGGTGATCACGGCTGCCACGGCAACCTGGGGAGCGACCAATGGAACTTCCCGATCGATCATTACCGGCGCAATCCCGGTGCTGAACAACGAAGCTGTGGTTGCGAATTCGGCAGCCATCGCTGCGGTATCTGGTGCGACGCTTCTCACCAACGGCTACAAATTGTCCCTGCAGGATGCGCTCACCAAGTCCGGGGTCTAACCCGCGCTGACGGCGCGAGTGCATCGCCAACGCGGTCAGCACTGCTGCCGCTACGGGGCGATCGTCACCCATTGACGTTGTGTCGCACTCTGATGTGCCGCCTCGAGTAGTGCGACGGTGCGTACGGCAGAGGCAGGGTCCACTGGGCCTGGTGACTCACCTCGGATCGCTGATGCAACGCTTGGGTAGAACGAATCCCAACGTCCGCGAGTGAGCTGGTGCTCAGCCGTAATCCGTTGTCCGTCATGAACTATTGCCACACGCGACGTTTTTCCTAGTTGCTGGGTCAGAGGGCCTTGCTCCCGCCTTAGGGTGTCCTCCTGCTCGTCCAACCCATATACGGTGATACCCCCTCGATCGCCAAGTACGCGAAAGCGGGGCGCCAAGTTGGCGGCCAAAACCGACGCGTTCAACTCGCTGATAACCCCGGAAGCGTGCTCGATGGTGATCAAGGTGTCGTCGTCCGCGAGGTGTGGCGGCCGCAGCGCTCGAGCGCTCGCGTAGACGCGTTCAGCTGGTCCCCAAAGCTGTAACGCCTGATCGACTAGGTGGCTACCCAGGTCGTATAGCAAGCCGGGAAGATCGGTCGGCTTGCCGACTTCACGCCACGCACCCGTCGTCTGCGGACGAAACCGTTCAAACGATGATTGGAACCGGTGCACGGTGCCAATCTCGCCCGCCGACACCAACTCGCTCACGGTCAGGAAGTCAGAATCCCAGCGACGATTCTGGAAAACATGTACCTGTTTCCCGACGGCTTGTGCGTGATGGAACACAGACTCGGCCTCTGCACGCGTTGCCGCCATTGGCTTGTCGACTACCACGTGTAGGCCGAGATCAAGGGCGGCCAGCGCTAACGGAACGTGCGAGGAATTCAGTGTCGCGATCACCACAACGTCGAAGTCTTCGCTCGCTGCAAATAGCGACTCAGTGCTGCTGAGTGCTTGGACGGTTGGATGGTCCTGCATTAGTTGCGAGCACCGTTCGGGATTGGTCGTGACCACCGCGGCGAGTTCGAAGTCTGGGCACGAGGCGATTAACCGCGAATGGAAAGTGCGACCCGCCAGCCCGTATCCGCTTACCGCAAC
>CAIXFH010000116.1 GCA_903918645.1 uncultured Actinomycetes bacterium
GGCGGCGGGCGCGTTCGCAATCGTCCTTGAGGTTGTGCCTGCTGATCTTGCTGCTGCGGTCACCGCTTCCCTTGCCATCCCGACTGTTGGCATCGGTGCCGGCGCCGGCACTGATGCGCAGGTGATTGTCTGGCAGGACATGGCCGGGCTCACACAGGGCAAGACCGCCAAGTTCGTGAAGAAGTACGCCGATATTCACGGGGTCCTACTCGACGCCGCAACCCGCTGGGCCGACGACGTAGTCACCGGCGCCTACCCCGCCCCCGAACACACCTACAGCTAACCCCCATTTCCTCATGAATGTGCCCCTGGCTGCCTTAGAGGCAGCCAGGGGCACATTCATAATCTGCTGTACCGCTTGAGCAGCTATACGTCCGTGACTCGAAGCCCCGCGTGACCCTTGTAACGACGGTTCATCGAAATCAGGTTTGCGGTCATCGCCTCAACCTGACCCGCGTTGCGCAATCGCCCGGCATAAATGCCGCGCATCCCGGTGATACGACCAGCCAGTGCCTGCGCCACGTCAGTGGCTGCACGGTCATCACCCACCACGAGGACGTCGGTATCGAGACTGTCGACGCCTTCGTCGAGGAGAAGCACTGCCGAAACATGGTGGAACGCACCAACCACGCGCGACTCGGGAAGCGCAACCGCTGCCTGCTGGGCCGCTGAGCCCTCCTCGACAACGAGGGAAAATGCACCCTGCTTGTCAAAGCCCATCGGGTTGACGCAGTCGATCACGATCTTGCCGGCGAGCTCAGCAACCAAAGAATCGAGCAGATCGCGATGACCTTCGTAGGGCACCGCGACGATCACTACATCGGACGCGGTGGCGCAGCCGTGGTTGTCATTACCGGTCACAGCAAAACCGTTAACGCTCATTTCGGTCGCTGCCGCGATTGCCCGCTCAGCCGAACGAGAGCCGAGCACCACCTGCAGTCCCGACATAGCAAGGCGTCGCGCGAGTCCGCGTCCCTGCTCACCGGTACCTCCTAGAACGCCGACCACAAGGCCGGACACATCGGGCAGGTCATGGGGCGACGGCGCGCTGTTCTCAGTCATGTGCGTCATCCAACCATTCCTCAAGCCGTACGGCACCATGGGTCCATGGACTCGGCCCGCGTACAACTCCTGCGTGAGGTGCTCGCCAACACTGGTTGGGTGGATCGCACCCGCGGCTTCGCTCGATCCTTACGACGATCCACCGACACCGGCGACGGGCTGCTCCTTGTCGGCACTCCGACTCATGAGCCGTGGCATCTAGCTGCACACCTCGACGACGAAGCCCGAATCACCGGAATCACGACTCTGTCACCTACCTTGGTGCGGTGGTCGCCGCCATTAGGTGCACCGGCGCATCTGTCAATCGGACTAGACCGGCTCGAAGGCGCACGCCGAGGTGAAACCTTGTTCGTAGTCGCGCCCGACGACCCGACCGAAGGTCTCCTCGAACGCCTCGCTGATGCACGACGTTCAGGAGCCACACTGCTGACGATCGACAACGGAACCAGCGAACTCGGCGGGCTCGCACACGATCAACTCATCGTTCCTGAGCGAGCCCTCATTACTCCTGCTCAATCCACCATGGCCCTTGTCTCAGCGACAACGCTCGGACTCACCGACATCGACTTCACTCTTCCCGACATGTCTTTCGACACCGTTCAACACTTGGTGTCTGCTGCAGCCGGCGACACCTTCGACTCTTCCGCCTCAGCAAAGCAGCCCAGACCTGGACTTCGTGATCGGCTCGCACGACTTCTCGACGGCATCCAGGGCGCACCACCATCACGCGAATGGTGAGTGACGACACACCACCTCGACGACGCTCGCTCTGGCGAATCGACACATCGCCGCTGCGCCACTCGCGCGACTTTCGTTTGCTGTTCAGCTCCGGCGCGATCTCGTTTCTAGGGTCGATGTTCACCTTCGTAGCCGTACCGCTTCAAGCCCAACAACTGACTGGCTCATTCGTAGTAGTCGGCATGCTCGGCTTGGTCGAAGTCTTGCCCATCATCGTCTTCGGGCTCTGGGGCGGAGCCCTTGCCGATCACATCGACCGTCGCACCTTGATCCTTGCCAGTGAGGTTGGATCCGCAATCTGCGTCCTGCTACTGCTGGCCAACTCACTACTGCCTTCGCCGCGAGTATGGCTGCTCTTTGTTGTTGGCGCACTGTTCGCTGTAGCCGACTCGCTGCAACGTCCTTCACTGGACGCGCTACTCCCTCAACTCGTTGATCACGACGAGTTAGCAGGTGCGTCTGCGCTGATGTCGCTGCGGTCGAGTGTGGGCTTCATCGCTGGTACAGCGCTCGGAGGCATCGTTGCAAGTTATGCCGGAGTGTCCGTCGCATATGTGATCGACGTCGCGACGTATGTCGCATCGTTCGCGCTGTTGTGGCAGTTGCCTAGCCGCGGTCGGCTTTCGCAGACGAAGAACCTTCCGGGACTTTTGGAAGTGAAGGAAGGGCTGCACTATGCATGGAACCGAAAGGACCTCCTGGGCACGTACGCGATCGACACATTGGCCATGGTCTTCGCCTTTCCGTGGGCTGTGTTCCCTTTCGTAGCAGCAAGATTCGATGCACCGTGGGCGCTCGGATTGCTCTACGCCGCATCGTCATTGGGCGCAGCGGCGGCGTCATTGACGAGTGGTTGGACATCGCAAGTGCATCGCCATGGTCGAGCAATCGTGATTGCAGCATGCATGTATGGACTCGCAATCGCCTGCTTTGGGCTCGCGCCGAACCTGTTCGTAGCGCTGACGTTTCTGATGCTCTCCGGTGCGGCAGACATGGTGAGCGGAGTGTTCCGTCATCTCATCTGGAATCAGTCGATTCCTGATGAGTTGCGCGGCCGGTTAGCTGGAATCGAGTTGCTCTCGTACTCCGTCGGGCCACAACTCGGCAACGCGCGAGTTAGCTTGGTTGCGCAATGGCGCGGCCTTTCTGCTTCCATCGCGAGTGGGGGAATCCTCTGTGCTGCAGGGGTTCTCGGGCTTGCAGTCGCACTACCAACGATGTGGAAGTACGACGTCCGCACATCGCCTGACGTCGCGAATGTAAGGAATCAGCGCGCACGCAAGCCAGCCGGCGACATAACTGAATCGCAGTAAACACATCGAATGCGCGCTACCATTTCCACGACACGAACTCGCATCAGAACTCAAGCATGCATCACATTTGCATGGCGCTCTGAGAGAGTTTGCATTGAAGGATTCTGGCAACAAGGCCGGGAGACGACCCAGGGAGGCATCGTGGCGGCTGCAAAGACCACCGCGAAGAAGGTTGCCAAGAAGGCACCCGCTCGCAAGACAACCGCGAAGAAGGCTGCACCGGCAAAGAAGGCCGTTGCTAAGAAGGCTGCACCAGCCAAGAAGGCACCGGCCAAGAAGGTCGTTGCTAAGAAGGCTGCACCA
>CAIXFH010000117.1 GCA_903918645.1 uncultured Actinomycetes bacterium
ACGAGCACCTCGAGGTGCAGTTCACCCAAACCCGCAATGATGGTCTGGCCGGTCTCTTCGTCGGTGCGCACCTGGAAGGTGGGGTCCTCATCGGAGAGGCGCTGGATAGCAGTACCCAACTTCTCCTGGTCGCTCTTGGTCTTGGGCTCAATCGCCACGTGAATGACCGGCGCTGGGAAGTTCATCGACTCCAGGACAACTGGGTTCTTCTCATCGCACAGCGTCTCACCGGTAGTGGTGTCCTTCAGACCCATCACAGCAACAATGTCGCCTGCGCCAACGCGAGCGATTTCTTCGCGCTTGTTGGCGTGCATGCGGTAGATCTTGCCGATGCGCTCCTTGCGACCCTTAACCGAGTTGAGCACCGAGGTGCCGGACTCGAGCACACCCGAGTAAACGCGGATGTAGGTCAGCTTGCCCAAGTGCGGGTCGGTCATGATCTTGAAAGCCAGCGCCGAGAAAGGCTCGTTTTCACGCGGGAAGCGTTCTACTACGACATCGCTGTCGCCGACCTTGCGGCCTTCGATCGCGCGCACGTCTAGCGGTGAAGGCAGGTACAGGACGACCGCGTCGAGCATCGGCTGGACGCCCTTGTTCTTGAACGCCGAACCGGTGAGCACCGGGGTGAGCTTGCTGGCCACGGTGGCGCGACGAATCGCTGCGTTCAATTCCTCAACCGTTGGCTCAATGCCTTCGAGGTACTTCTCCATCATCGCGTCGTCGGCCTCGACGATGGTTTCGATCAGCGTTTCGCGCCATACCTGGGCAGCCTCAAGGTGTGAAGCCGGGATGTCTTCGACGCTGTAGTCCTCGCCCTTTTGGGTGTCTTCTGGCCAGATCAGGGCCTTCATCCGAACTAGATCGACAAGACCGTGGAAGTCGCCCTCGGTGCCGATCGGGATCTGCAGCACCAGCGCCGTGGCGTTGAGGCGATCCTTGATCATGTCGACGCACATGTAGAAGTCGGCGCCGGTTCGGTCGAGCTTGTTCACAAAGCAGATGCGCGGCACGTCGTACCGGTCGGCCTGACGCCAGACGGTCTCGGACTGCGGTTCGACACCGGCAACACCGTCAAAGACAGCGACGGCACCGTCGAGGACGCGCAGCGAGCGCTCAACCTCAACGGTGAAGTCAACGTGTCCAGGAGTGTCGATGATGTTGATCTGAGTGTCGTTCCAGTTGCAGGTCGTGGCAGCCGACGTGATCGTGATGCCGCGCTCCTGCTCCTGCTCCATCCAGTCCATGGTGGCTGCGCCGTCGTGAACTTCACCGATCTTGTAGTTGATACCGGTGTAGAACAAGATGCGCTCGGTTGTCGTGGTTTTGCCCGCGTCGATGTGCGCCATGATCCCGATGTTGCGGACATGTGCGAGGTCGAGTGCGGTGTCGGTCGACACGATCAATACTCCGAATCCAGATGGATAGAACTAGCAGGGGAAGAAAGCTTGGTTACCAGCGGTAGTGCGCGAAGGCCTTGTTCGACTCAGCCATCTTGTGCATGTCCTCGCGACGCTTGACCGCGGCACCAAGACCATTGCTTGCGTCGAGGAGTTCGTTGGTGAGTCGCTCAGTCATGGTCTTCTCTCGACGCTGACGTGAGTAGGTAACGAGCCAGCGCAGCGCCAGGGTGGTACTGCGGCCGGGACGAACCTCAACGGGCACCTGGTAGGTCGCGCCACCAACGCGGCGACTGCGAACCTCAAGGGTTGGCTTGATGTTGTCCATCGCACGCTTGAGCGTGAGGACGGGGTCAGTACCGGTCTTCTCGCGGCAGCCTTCGAGTGCGCCGTAGACGATGCGCTCTGCGGTTGACTTCTTGCCATCAAGGAGAACCTTGTTGATCAGCTGAGTGACCAGCTGCGACCCATAAACCGGGTCGACGACGATGGGGCGCTTCGGAGCGGGGCCTTTGCGAGGCATTAGCTGCTCTTCTCCTTCTTCGCGCCGTAACGGCTGCGTGACTGCTTGCGGTTCTTCACGCCTTGCGTGTCGAGTGCACCGCGAATGATCTTGTAGCGAACACCGGGAAGGTCTTTCACACGGCCACCACGCACGAGCACGATTGAGTGCTCCTGCAGGTTGTGGCCAACACCGGGGATGTAGGCGGTGATCTCGATGCCAGAAGTCAGTCGCACACGGGCCACCTTGCGCAGAGCCGAGTTCGGCTTCTTGGGCGTGGTTGTGTACACACGGGTACAGACTCCGCGACGCTGCGGGCTGCCCTTGAGTGCGGGAGCCTTCGTCTTGGAGACC
>CAIXFH010000118.1 GCA_903918645.1 uncultured Actinomycetes bacterium
ATGAGTTCACGGGCCGCACCCTCGTCATCGATGATCCAGACCCCGCGACCGTCGTATCCACCGCGAGATGCCTTGAGCACCACCGGCCAACCCGCGACTGCAGCAAACTTCGCAACGTCATCTCCGGTTTCGACGACCGCCCACTGGGGGCACGGGACACCGGCCGCGGTCAGGGCCTCTCGCATCACGATCTTGTCTTGAGCATGGACGAGCGCAGCCGAATTGGGATGCACCGCAACCCCTTCGGACTCGAGCACACGCAGCATTTCCGTGGGCACATGCTCGTGATCGAAGGTGATCACGTCACAGCCGCGCGCGAACTCGCGCAAGGTGTCGAGGTCGTCATGGCGACCGATCCGAACGTCGCGAACGGCCTGCGCAGCACTATCGGCGTATGACGTAGCAAGCACCCGAAGACCGACACCTAGCGCGATCGCTGGCTGCTGCATCATTCTCGCAAGTTGACCGCCACCAATGACGCCGACTACCGGGAATCCCGGGGCGACGTGCGCGTCAGTACCTACGTCCACTGGTTCAGCCTAGTGGCGACCGACGGTACTCTCGACGAGAGCACTCAGTCAGAACACATGATGAGATGTCACATTGGTCAGGTAATGCCCCGCTTAGCGGGGCAAGCGAAGGTTTCCAACAACGATCTGCGGCATCGACGAGAAAGTTAGAATCACCCAGTGAGCGACTCCACGGTACGCCGGACATCTGCGCTAGCAGAGCTCTCGCACAAGGTCAGCCAGGTCTTTCGTGAGGTCGCGAAGTTCGGCATCGTTGGCCTATCCGCCCTCGTTGTTGATGTCGGGCTCTTCAACTTCCTGCGATTCGCCGGCGGTGAGGGCCCCATGTACGACAAGCCCCTGACCGCGAAGGTCATCAGCGTCGCGGTGGCGACCACATTCTCGTATTTCGGCAATCGCTATTGGACTTTTCGGCACCGCGGTCGCACCAGCTTTGCGCGCGAGTACTTGTTGTTCTTTGTGCTCAACGGAGTCGGGCTCGCAATCGCGGTCAGCTGCCTATGGCTTACGCACTATGGGCTGCACCTCACGAGCCCACTCGCAGACAACATCAGCGCGAACGTGATCGGGCTCGGCCTCGGCACGCTATTCCGATTCTGGTCCTATCGGCGTTGGGTCTTCCCCGACGACCCAACTCTTGCCGACGACGCCGTAATCGCCACTACTGCGTAGGTTCGCACAACGCAGAATGCGCCAGCCAGCTGCAGCGCTGCTCTAGCCAGCAGAGAGGTGGCCGGCACTGCGATTCAGCGAGAGTCCGGCGCCCGATCGTCGGGGTTCGAGTGGCGCCCGGCACTTGGACCGTCGTTGAAGCCACCGCTCGACTCCCTGCGACGTCGCTCGTCGTCGTCGTTGTGCATCCGTGAGATGTCGGCCTGGATCTGCTCAACGTCCGGCACGTTCTTGATCACCAATTGCCCATTGGTACCACCAGATTCCACGATCAGGGTTCCAGAGTTCAGCATCCGCTCGATGGGCGAGTGAGCAAAAGACACGTCATTGACTCGCGACAACGGCATGTCGCGCCCCTGGCGAGAGATCCATCCGGCACGCACGATGATCCGACGGTCCGTGAAGACGTACTGGGTCGTGTACCAATCGAGGAAGGGCTTGACCGCCCAGCCCAGAACAACCACCAACATTGCCGCGCTGATAACCCACCGCACAACCGAGTTATCGAACCGAGCAATGAGGAAGACGCCAACAAAGATCGCTACCAGAAACATAAGCACCGGAACGATCAGTGATCGCCAGTGTGGACGCAGTTCGTAGACGATCTTCTCGTCGTCTGCCAGCAACTTCTTTGGGTATCCCATGCGGCCCATCGTGCCACGTCAAGATAGTGCGGGTAAGTCTGTCGACCCGTGCAGTGTCAGCGGCTTCGTACGTGGTGCACGTCTCCTGCGGCCACCGTCGTCGACAACCCATCTCCGTCGGTCACGATCAGGCGGCCGGCCGAATCGATGGCCGAAGCAACGCCAAGCAAATCGTCACCGGGCGGACGCGTAACACGAACTTGCTCGCCCAAAGTGAGGCAAACCTCGCGATAAGTCGAAGCGACACCCGAGAGTTCCGCATCGCCCTCTGCTTGCTGCCACGACATGAGCAGCAGGCGCAGGTGGCCCAGCACGTCGACGGCAAGCGGTTCACGCCTAACTGCAACTCCCTCAAGGAATGTCGACGTAGCAGTCGGCACAGGCAACTCGTCCTCGCGCAGATCCACATTGATGCCGATACCAACCACCGCAGCACCGGAGTCAGCAGGATGCTCACCCACAACCCGCTCGAGCAACAGTCCGCCGAGTTTGCGCGGGCCAGGGCCGCCATCGCGACTCGGCCCGGCGATCACGATGTCATTGGGCCATTTCAGCCTCGACTCAACACCTTGCTCACCGAGCCCCGCAACCACGGCCATCCCGGCGATGAGCGGGAGCCAACCCCAGGTCGCCAAGGGTGCCGTCGGCCGAAGCACGACAGACATCGCCAACCCGGCGCCAGGCGGTGACACCCAGACTCGCTCGAGCCGACCACGTCCCTGGGTCTGCTCGTTGGCTATGACGGCGAAGCCTTCAGGGGCACCCTCGCGCACCTGATTGATGGCATCAGCATTGGTCGAGCCCGTCGACTCAATGACCACAACCGGCCCGAAACCCTCGCTACCGGCGCGATCGAGCGCCTGCCGAAGCAGGGCGTCACTCCACTCGCGGCCATCAAGTGGTCGGTGCACGTTGTCGCCAAGTTCCATTTGGCTAAGGTAGGACGACGGACCAACGAGGTCGACACTGGCTCGCCAACCAGTGCGCAACAAGATGTGAGGGTGAGCGCGATGACCGCAGCGCCGGAGCGCGCCGAGGGCAGCACGGATTCCCCGGCCATAGACCCCGCCACCACAGCGGGCAAGATCGCACTCTTTGAACAACGCCGCGACGACGCGCACCATATCGCATCCGTGGCAGCAGTCGAGAAGCAGCATGCGCGCGGTAAGGGCACCGCTCGCGAGCGCATCGACATGCTGCTCGACGAGGGTTCCTTCGTTGAACTCGACGCCCTGGCGCGGCACAGATCCAACAACTTCGACCTCGCTGAGAACCGGCCCTACGGCGACGGTGTAGTCACCGGATACGGCACAGTCGACGGGCGCCCGATCTGCGTCTTTGCTCAGGACTTCACGGTGTTCGGCGGAAGCCTCGGCGAGGTGTTCGGCGAGAAGATCGTCAAGGTGATGGACCTCGCCATGAAGACCGGCTGCCCAGTGATCGGCATCAATGACTCAGGCGGCGCTCGCATCCAAGAGGGTGTCGTCTCGTTGGGCCTGTACGGCGAGATCTTCCGCCGAAACGTGCTGGCATCGGGCGTCATACCGCAGATCTCATTGATCATGGGGCCATGCGCAGGGGGTGCGGTGTACTCCCCGGCGATCACCGACTTCACGATCATGGTCGACAAGACCTCACACATGTTCATCACCGGGCCTGACGTCATCAAGACCGTCACCGGTGAGGACGTCGGCTTTGACGAGCTCGGCGGAGCACGCACTCACAACAGCAAAAGCGGTGTAGCGCACGCGATGTCGGGCGACGAGGCTGAGGCCATCGACTTCGTGAAGGCACTGTTGTCGTTCCTGCCGAGCAACAACCTCGATGAGCTGCCTACCTTCGACGTCGATGTCGACCTGTCCGTCAGCGACGACGACCTCGCGCTCGACACGTTGATCCCTGACTCGCCGAATCAGCCGTATGACATGCACCAGGTGATCGAGTCGATCATCGATGACGGCGACTTCCTTGAGATCCAGGCCCTTTGGGCACCCAACATTCTCGTCGGATTTGGTCGTGTCGAGGGTCGCCCGGTAGGGGTGGTTGCCAACCAGCCCATGCAGTTTGCTGGCACTCTCGACATCGAGGCGTCCGAGAAGGCCGCCCGCTTCGTGCGCACGTGCGACGCCTTCAACGTCCC
>CAIXFH010000119.1 GCA_903918645.1 uncultured Actinomycetes bacterium
CTGCGACGCCTTCAACATCCCCGTACTCACCTTTGTCGATGTCCCTGGCTTCCTCCCTGGAACCGACCAGGAATGGAACGGGATCATCCGCCGCGGCGCCAAATTGATCTATGCCTACGCAGAAGCAACCGTGCCTCTCGTCACCGTCATCACGCGTAAGGCTTACGGCGGCGCGTACGACGTCATGGGGTCCAAGCACTTGGGCGCCGATGTGAATCTGGCCTGGCCCACGGCACAGATCGCGGTCATGGGCGCCCAGGGTGCGGTCAACATCCTCTACCGCCGCGAACTCGCGGGTACCGAAAACTCCGACGCGCGACGCGCCGAACTCGTCAGCGACTACGAGCACATGCTTGCAAACCCCTACATCGCGGCCGAACGCGGATATATCGACGCAGTGATCCGACCCAGCGAGACGCGTGGGCAGATCACCCGTGCGCTTCGTGCACTACGCACCAAGCGCGCAACCCTGCCCCCGAAGAAGCACGGAAACATCCCGCTATGAGCATCGACGACGAATCATCAAGCACTCCGATGCTGCGCATCGTCCGCGGTAACCCAAGTGCCGAAGATGTCGCCGCGGTGGTCGCGGTGCTCAGCGCTGCCGCTGCTCAACCGCTGAACCACAAGGCGCGCAAGCGATCATCGTGGTCGTCCCCCCACCGAACCTTGCGCCAGCCGCTCACTACCGGTGGTTGGCACGCCTCGGCTCACCCCCGATAGTTCCTGACTCACAACCGCAACCGATGCCGCGACCAGAACAGGCCCGATCGATGTCATCCCCCGCACGTCCACGAGTGATCCTCGCTTCAGCATCACCAGCCCGGTTGACCCTGCTGCGCGCGGCCGGGCTCGACCCCGAGGTACGCGTTAGCGCCGTCGACGAGGACGCGATCGAGGCACAACTCGCGAGCGAGGGCACTACGGCACCTGACCAGATCTGTCTTGCCCTGGCCCTGGCGAAAACGGCGGTAGTCGCTGAGCAGATCCGATCTGAATCCCGATCTTCAGTACCCACTTTGGTGATCGGCTGCGACTCTGTGCTCGACATTGATGGCCGCGCCCTCGGTAAGCCTGCCGACGCCGCTGAGGCAACAGCGCGGTGGCGTCAGATGCGCGGACGGGCAGCGATGTTGTGCACCGGCCACGCGGTGGCGTTGATCGGATCGGTGCCTGATGAAGATCGCATCGCCCAAGCCGTGGCTGCGACCATGGTGCAGTTCGCCGCGATCGACGACGGCACGATCGCCGCGTACGTCGCCACAGGTGAGCCGTTGCGAGTGGCTGGGGCCTTCACTCTGGATGGCCTTGGTGGCCCCTTTGTTGAGTTCATCGAGGGTGACCACTCCAACGTGGTCGGCCTGTCACTGCCGTTGACCCGACACCTAGTCAGCGAACTTGGCATCGGCTGGACCGACCTATGGGCCCAGAACTAGCACACGCACATCATGTCGGGGCGCTAGTGAGCGACCACGGCAGGAAAGCCAGCGAGGCGAGCACTATCGCGAGTATGAGCATCAGCGGAAGCAGGTTTCGGCGCAGCCGACCAGCCGACCAATAACCCACCGCAACTAGCCCCAGCACAACCACAGTGCGAAAGAGTGCACCCGCATTAACCGGCTCACCGTTAGGCGCCAGCACCTGGCCGTCTAGGCGTGCGATCACGAACATGACGATTCGGTAGATCGGCGCTGACTCAAGGAGCATGAACGCGAGGAACATTGAGTCGGCGTGCAGATCCCGATCGCCACGAAGGAGTCCGACCAGCGCGCGGACGATGGCGTAGACAATCATCACCGGCAGCACTGTGAACAGGACTCGATTGAACGGCGTACGGATTACCCACAAGCTAAGTGACAAGGCGAGTAGCACAAACGCTGGCAACAAGGTGCACAGGATAACCGGACCGATAATCCTATGTGCGGCAACAACTCTCGCGGATCGTACCCCACGGTGAGTGAGATTGAATTGAGTAAAGAGTGCGACAGCAAGTAGGAACGCGGCGGCGGCATGCCAGGTGATCAGCGTGTACGACCACACCGAAATGCCTAGGAGGAATTCCTCAGTGTTAGGCAACTGCATTGCCGCCGAACGTCCACCCCATGTTCGGCCCAGCAGGTAGTGCGACACCGAAGGGATAAAAACTAGATTCGCCGAGAAGGCGAAGCAGACGAGCCCGAACTGCACCTTGCTGAGAGACAAGGTCTCCTTCGCGAACTTCGTTCGGAGTGCGAGGTTAACCATCAGCCTGCGAAGTGTGGGTTGAAGATAAACCCGACGACCGATCCGGTTGGCGTTCGAATTGACGCGGTGACGATGCCCTCGCCGACGTCGGCCAGCGGCACATGCACCGTGGCTCCGGCACCGCATGCATCCAGCACCGCAGTGGCCACATCGTCGACACCCCAGTAGACGATTGCACCGTCATCGGGATCCGCATCAGGCAAGAGCCCGAGTTCATAACCTTCGACCTCGAAGCCCACATAAAACGGCTGATCGAAGTACGGCTCTTGACCCAGCAATTCGGAAAACCATTGCTTAGCCCCCGCCAGATCAGGCGCGGGGTAGATCACGGTGCGCAGGCCCTTGAGTCGAATGGACATCGTCACATGGTGCCAGCATTTTTCAGCGAGGTGAAATCGAATTGGCAGACACAAACATGGATCGCGAGCACAATCAGATCATGGAGGGGACCAAAGCTAAGGCGCCGCAAGCGATTGGCGGAACGAGACTGAGACTTGGCCGCACCGCAAAGTCAGCGATGATCTTCGCCCTCGGCTACGCCGCCCTGTTGATGCTCGGCGGCTTGACCTTGCCCATGTATTCCTCGGAATCGGTGTCATCGGACGGAATGATGACCATCGGTACGAAAACACTCGTCGAAGTCAACGGCTCATGGGTTGAGGCGCTACTTGCGGTGCCTCTGATCATCAGTTTGGTCGTCGCCGCAGCCTTGTCGCAACGCCCCCAACGTTGGGCCGCAGCCTTGGCATGGACGTGCGTATGTCTACTTGCAGCGCTCAGCTTGCTCGGCCTTATGACGATCGGGATGTTCCTGCTTCCGGTGACGTTCGCCTTGACTCTCGCGTGCGCTGGCCCCACCAGAGACCCAGTCACGCCGTAGCGGGACCGACCACATACTCGCGGTTATCCATCGAAATCCCTTGCTGCGCAGGCTCTTTCAGCTCGACAAAAATCGTGTGCGTGGGGGTGGAGCCGATATTCTCACCCGCATGTTGTTGAGCCGGCACCCAGTGTGCGCCGCCCGCCGCAATCGTGACATCACGATGTGTGTCTTGGGCGTGGAGCCTGCGGTCGAAGGAACTGAGGGTGAACATCACACTATCCGGATGCTCATGCGGGGTCGTTCGCTCACCTGGTAAATCGGTGTACTCAAGGACTCGAACCCGCTCGTTCTCGAAGAGAACTTTGTAGTTCAACGGATTCGTCTCGCACGGATCAAGGCTCATGACAAGAACTTTCCCCGAGAGCCGAGTCCAAGCGCAGGATCATCCAAGCAATTCCCTCAAAGACTGTCCGAATTGCTGATCGGTTGTGACCCGAATGGGCAGTCTGCAAGAGTCGCACCATGCCGACACCCGTCACGCCGCGCATTTCCATCACCATCGACTGCAATGACATTGAACGCATGGCCGACTTCTGGCAGCAGGTGCTCGGCTTCACCGACGACGGTGGAGATGGGCACTACCGCTGGATCTCGGCGAAAGACGGCACGCAGCCCAGCATCATCTTGCAGCGCGTGCCTGAAGCTCGCACCGAGAAGAACCGTATCCACCTCGATCTGCAGGTGCCCCATATTGAGGTCGAGGCGGCTCGGATCGTGGCCCTCGGGGCGACCCGGATCGATGAGACTCCGATTGCCGAAGTCGGCTATCGATGGATCCGCCTTGCCGACCTAGAGGGCAATGAGTTCTGCGTCGTTGAGACGCCCTAGCAGGAAGCACCTACGCTAGGTGCAGCAAAGCAGCGCTTGCGAGATGTCCTGCCTACCCACATTTTGCAAGACAAAGCCACGCACAGTTGCAACCCCTCGCTGGCCACAATCTCAGCCAAGAGCAAGCTCTGCATGCAGCAGGGTGCGGCAACTCACATACCCCGAAGTACCTCTGAGAGCTTCGTTCTGGCACGCTCAGGGGACGCGCAAGGCGCAATCTGCTCGACAATGCCCAGGTAGGAGTCATACGTCCGATGGCCATCTCAAAGGTCCTCATCGCCAACCGTGGCGAGATCGCGATCCGGGTTGCCCGGGCTTGCCGCGATGCTGGCATCACGAGCGTCGCCGTCTACGCCGACCCAGATCGCGACGCGCTGCACGTCAAGGCAGCCGATGAGGCATACGCCCTCGGTGGCTCCACTGCAGCCGAGAGCTACCTGGTCATCGACAAACTCATCGAAGTTGCCCACCGAAGTGGCGCCGACTCCGTGCACCCTGGCTACGGATTCCTCTCCGAGAACGCCGACTTCGCCCAGGCCGTGATCGACGCAGGGCTGATCTGGATCGGGCCACCCCCGCACGCGATTCGTTCCCTGGGTGACAAGGTCAGCGCCCGTCACATCGCGCAACGAGCTGGCGCGCCCCAGGTAGACGGCACACCGGACCCCGTGCAGAACGCCGACGAGATCGTCGCGTTTGCGCGCGAGCATGGTCTGCCGATCGCCATTAAGGCAGCATTTGGTGGTGGCGGTCGAGGTCTCAAGGTGGCTCGCACTATCGAGGAGATCCCCGAGCTTTTTGACTCCGCAGTGCGCGAGGCAGTGGCAGCATTTGGACGCGGTGAGTGCTTCGTAGAGCGCTACCTCGACCAGCCTCGTCACGTCGAGACTCAAGTGCTCGCAGACCAGCACGGCAACGTCGTGGTCGTGTCGACCCGCGACTGCTCGCTGCAACGTCGCCACCAGAAGCTCGTCGAAGAGGCCCCTGCGCCTTACCTGACACAAGAGCAGACCGACCAGTTGTACCGCGCGTCCAAAGCAATCATGCGCGAAGCCGGTTACTACGGCGCCGGTACCTGCGAGTTCCTGGTGGGAGCCGATGGCACAATCAGCTTCCTCGAAGTCAACACCCGACTCCAAGTCGAACACCCTGTCTCAGAAGAGGTCACGGGTATCGACCTCGTTCGCGAACAGTTCCGGATCGCCAATGGCGAGGTGCTCGGCTTCGATGATCCCGTCATCCGCGGCCACTCATTCGAGTTCCGCATCAACGGTGAGGACCCTGGTCGAAACTTCCTGCCTGCGCCTGGCGTTCTCACGGTGTGGCAGACACCTTCGGGCCCCGGAGTGCGCCTTGACGCGGGTTTCCAGACTGGCGATGTCATCGGCGGAAACTTCGACTCGCTACTCGCCAAGTTGATCGTTACCGGCCGTACCCGCACCGAGGCACTTGAGCGAGCGCGACGCGCACTCGATGAATTCCAGATCGACGGGATCGCTACCGCCCTGACTTTCCATCGCGCCGTAGTCCGTGATCCAGCATTCGCGACCGACGACGACACTCCATTCACCGTGCACACTCGTTGGATCGAGACTGAGTTCGACAATCAGATCCCGGCGTACTCGGGTGCGGTTGCCGACCTCGACGAACCGGAAGCCCGGCACTCAGTCGTGGTCGAGGTAGGCGGCAAGAGACTTGAGGTCGTCCTGCCAGCCGGTCTTGGGCTCAGCGCAGGATCGGGTTCAGCTAGCAGCGCTCAGAAGCCGAAAAAGCGGGCCAAGAAGGCCGGCACCGCAGCATCCGGCGATGCCGTCGCGGCACCCATGCAGGGCACGATTGTCAAAGTTGCAGTCGAAGATGGACAGACGGTCGCCGCAGGTGATCTCGTGGTTGTACTCGAGGCCATGAAGATGGAGCAGCCCCTCACCGCCCACAAAGCGGGTGTAGTGACTAGCTTGACCGCCGAGGTTGGCGCAACCGTACCCAGTGGCACTGTGCTACTCGAGATCAAGGACTAGCTCGAGCCCAGGCCGCGCCGTGTGCGTTTGCGGTCGCGGTGAGTCAAGATGGAGACATGACCTCACTACGTAGCCCGATGAGCCTCACTTCCCGTCTGACCCGCGGAATTCTCGCGCTGCTTATCGGCACCTTCGCGATCCTGGCGCTCACCGCCGCTCCGGCTTCTGCCGACACAACCGTGTCGGATGCCGCCACGGCTCTCCGTCAGGGCGCCTCGGTCTTCGTCGCTCCCGACGCCGACCCCACCATCACGTCGTCCGAGGCCGATGCGTTGCGCGGCCGGATGTCGGCAATCCAACACCCCTACTTCGTGGCCGTCCTCCCAGCGTCAGCCATGGCTGGCGGCGACCCGGTAGCTATCCTGCGCCAGTTGCGCCAGGAAGTCGGGCTCGAGGGCACCTATGCGCTAGTCGTCGGTAAATCCTTCCGTGCTGGCGACACGACCGTACAGGTCAGCGATCTGGCCACAGCAGCATTCCGAGAGCACTCATCCGAGGGTGTGTTCGCAGTACTCGATGCGTTCATCGCATCGTCGGCTCTTCGGATGACCGGAAGTTCTGGTGAACCCAAGAATCCATTGCCTGGAATCTTGTTCTTCACCGCCGCCGCCGCCGCATTGGTCGGCGGCCTGTTCTACGTAAGCCGCAAGAAGAAGGCAGCCGCTCGGGTCGAACTCGCGGCACTTCGCCAAGTCATCGACGAGGACGTCACCGAGTTTGGTGAGGAGGCGGCGGCGATCGATCTGAACGACCCAAGACTCGACGACACTGGCCGAGTACATGCGCAACATGCGCTGGATTCCTATGAGGGAGCGAAGATGTCGGCCGATGCGATGGCCATTCCCGACGACGCAACAATGGTCACCCAAGCTCTTGAAGATGGTCGCTACTCACTTGCCTGCGTAAAGGCTCAGATGGCCGGACAGGCACTTCCGGATCGGCGCCCACCCTGCTTTGTCGACCCGCGTCACGGCCCTAGCGCCGAGGACATCATGTGGGCACCCGATGGTGGAGCGCAGCGCGCGATCCCGGTTTGCCTGGCTTGCTCGACGATGCTGCAGAACGGCCAGTCGCCGATCCCGCGCGAAGTTATGGCCAACGGGCAGCGCGTGCCGTACTGGCGCGGCGGAGCCACCTATGCGCCATACGCCGGCGGCTACTACGCATCCTCAGGCGCCGACCTCATGTCCATGATTTTCATGGGCACGATGATGGGTCACATGTTCGGCGGCGGCGGCATGTGGGCCGGTGGCCAGGGAATGGGCGGCCAGGACAATGGTGGCGGCTTCGACGGTGGCGGTGGCGGGATCTTCGGTGGTGGCGGCGACTTCGGTGGTGGAGGCTTCGGTGGCGGCGACTTCGGTGGTGGCGGCGACTTCTGAGACCGGTGAGCGATTCACCCAGCCCGAGCGGTCTTGTGAGTAGGCCCTAGTTGCGTTGCTGGTGCAACTGCCGGGCAGCTTCCGCCACCGAGCCCGACAACGACGGATAGACCGTGTACGAGTCGGCAATGTGATCGACCGTGAGCCGCTGCTCGACCGCCATCGAGATCGGGAAGATCAGTTCGCTGGCGCGTGGAGCAACAATTACCCCGCCAACCACGATTCCGGTGCCCGTGCGGCAATGGAGTTTGACGAAACCGTCGTGAATCCCTTGCATCTTGGCTCGGGCGTTGGTGGCCAGCGGCAGTTTCACTGTACGTACGTCGAGGCCACTTTCGTCGATCTGCACCTGGGTGAGCCCGACTGTGGCGATCTCAGGGTCGGTGAACACATTGCTTGACACCGAATCCAAGTGCAGCGGGCTCACGGCATGGCCAAGTACGTGGGTCATCGCAATGCGGCCTTGGGCTGCCGCGACAGAAGCGAGCATTAGTACGCCGGTGACATCACCCGCTGCATAAACGTGGCGGACTGACGTGCGGGATACCCGATCGACTGCGACGAACCCTCGGTCGGTGAAGGTGACGCCAGCAGATTCCAGACCCATGTCCTCAATATTGGGCAATGACCCGACCGCCATCAGGCAGTGCGAGCCTTCGATAGTTCTACCGTCAGAGAGGGTGACGATGACACCATCGGCAGTGGCCTTGGCACTCTTGGCCCGCGCACGGCTGAGCACCTTCATGCCTCGCCTAATGAAGACATCCTCGAGCACTTGAGCAGCGTCCGAGTCCTCACCGGGAAGGACCCGATCACGCGATGACACAAGAGTCACCTGCGAGCCCAAAGCATCGTAGGCAGAAGCGAATTCAGCACCTGTAACACCCGAGCCGACGACGATCAGATGCTCCGGCAGGGCCTTGAGGTCGTAGACCTGATCCCAGGTGAAGATGCGCTCCCCATCGGGTTCGGCATCAGCGACGACTCGTGGCCGCGCCCCGGTCGCAATGAGGATCGCATCGGCATCGCACGTGGTGGTACCACCCGTGTGCTCGACGAAGACATGCCCTGGTCCATCTAGGCGGCCATGACCGCGAAGTACCCGAACCCCGAGTTCCTTGAGGGCCAGCGTGATGTCCGCTGAGTGCGCGGTCGCCAAATCGCGTACACGACCGTTGACTACACCGAGGTCGGCGCTCATGACGTCAGGAGAGGGTTCCTCGCCGCCAACCCGCACACCAAGAGCGCCGCTTCCGGCGGCCAGTGTCATCAGCTCAGAGGTAGCGATGAGCGTCTTGCTAGGAACGCAGTCAGTGAGGACCGCAGAGCCACCTAGACCGTCCTTTTCGATGACCGTGACCTCCGCACCCGCGCGCGCGGCAACGAAAGCCGCCTCATAGCCCGCAGGGCCTCCGCCAAGAATTACTACACGTGTCATGTGGCTATTGTTGCCCACCCAGAGTGGGTAACCTCACAGGTATGACTTTGTACGCCGCCTACGCCGGAAATCTCGATCGGCTCCAGATGGCGTTGCGCGCACCGCACTCGCCCACAGCTGGCACCGGTTGGCTCACCGGTTGGCGACTCACTTTCGGCGGTGAGGACATCAGTTGGGAAGGCGCACTCGCCACGGTTGTCGAGGATCCCGACAGCCAGGTCTTCGTTGCGTTGTATGACATTGCCCCCCACGACGAGTCGGGCCTCGACGCTTGGGAGGGAAGCGATCTGGGCATCCACTCCAAGATCCGAGTGCGCATCGCGACACTCGACGGCGATGTCACCGCTTGGGTCTACGTGCTTGACGACTATGAGGGCGGGCTGCCAAGCGCTCGCTATCTGGGCATCATCGCCGACGCCGCCGAATCCGCAGGCGCTCCGAACGATTACGTCACCGAGCTCCGCGGTCGTCCGTGTCGCAGCATTCGCTAACGACATCAATCCGGCAGGGCTTAACCAAATAGCGCATTCCCGACTTCCAGAGTCGGTAGCGTCGGTCAGGTGACTCAGGACCTGTTGAACACCGACCCCACAACAGCCGCGCAGGCTGCCGCTGCCGAACTCGCCCGACGTACCGGAGTCGCTCACCACGATGTCGCGATTGTGCTCGGCTCTGGCTGGTCACCCGCGGTGGATCTCATCGGAGATCAGATCGCCGATATCGCGGTCGCTGACCTTCCACACTTCACCGCCTCCACCGTGCTGGGACACTCAGGGCGCGTGCGAAGTGTGCGAGTCGGCGACACTCGAGTGCTGGTCTTCATCGGACGTACGCACTACTACGAAGGCCACGGGGTCGATGCCGTCGCTCACGCAGTACGCACCGCCGCAGCAGCCGGATGCAAGGTACTCGTCCTCACTAACGGCTGCGGTGGACTAAACCCGCAGTGGGCGCCAGGCACGCCGGTTTTGATCAGCGACCACATCAACCTGACTGGGGTAACCCCGCTCCGTGGTGCCACGTTCATTGACCTCACCGACGTCTACTCGCCCCGCCTGCGTACCTTGTGTCGAGAGCTCGAGCCCGACTTGCCCGAGGGCGTCTACGCGCAATTCCTTGGGCCGCAATATGAAACGCCAGCCGAGATCCGAATGGTTCGGGTAATGGGCGGTGATCTGGTCGGGATGTCAACAGTGCTCGAAGCCATCGCTGCGCGCGAAGCGGGGCTAGAGGTTCTTGGCATTTCGCTGGTCACCAACCTCGCTGCGGGTATGACCGGTGAGCCACTCGACCATCGCGATGTACTGGCAGCGGGCAAAGCCGCCGCCGAGAGGATGGGCCAACTCCTCGCACGTGTGGTGGCCGCCTTGTGACCTCCACTGCGAGCATCGTCGATGCCCACCTCGTCGAGCGGGCTCGACACTGGCTGGCCGCCGATCCAGATCCCGACACTCGCGCGACCATGAACGAACTACTCACGGCCTACTCGAACGGCGATGTGGCGGCGGCGCATGAGCTCGCCGATGCGTTCGCTGGTCAACTCGAGTTCGGTACGGCCGGCCTACGAGCAGCCATGGGCCCAGGGCCGAACCGGATGAACAGGGTGACCGTGAGTCGCGCTGCAGCCGGTCTCGCCGGGTACTTGGCTGCCCGTCAAAGCGGTTCGGTTGTCATTGGCTACGACGCGAGACACAAGTCCGACCTGTTCGCCCGCGACACGGCCGAAATACTTGAGGGTGCTGGGTTCCGCGCACTCCTACTCCCCCGGGCACTACCGACTCCCGTTCTGGCATATGCGATTCGCGCACTCGGCTGTATCGCGGGCGTGATGGTAACGGCCAGCCACAACCCCGCGGGGGACAACGGGTACAAGGTCTATCTCGGTGACGGCGCGCAGATCGCGCCACCGATCGACACAGCGATCAGCGCAGCGATCAACGCCGTGGGTGCACACGCCGAAATCTGTCGCGCCCTAGCAGCACACGTCGTGAGCGAGGACGTCATCGACTCCTACGTCCGCGATGTCGTGGCACTCATTCCTGACTCGGCGCCGAGAGAAATCTCGGTTGTCTACACGGCGATGCACGGCGTGGGAGGCAGCATCTTCCAGCGACTGCTCGCAGATTCAGGCTTCGCACCGGCACACCCTGTGGCCGCGCAATTCGCACCCAACCCAGACTTCCCCACGGTCGCATTTCCAAATCCTGAGGAACCTGGTGCGATGGATCTAGCCATCGCCGAAGCGATCGCGCGTGATGCCGACCTCGTGATTGCGAACGACCCAGACGCTGACCGTTGTGCCGCTGGCGTGCCGATACGAAGCGACGGCTCTGACGGGCAAACCGCTTTCCGCATGCTGCGCGGTGACGAAGTTGGGTGGCTACTGGCCTGGTGGATGTACGAGACCGGAACTCGCGGCGTCTTTGCCAATTCGATCGTGTCGTCCTCACTGCTCGGCAAGATGGCAGCCGCTTACGGACTTGAACATCGCGAAACCCTCACTGGCTTCAAGTATCTTGGGCATCTTCCCGGATTGGCCTACGGCTACGAGGAGGCCCTCGGCTACTGCGTTGATCCTGGCCACGTGTCGGACAAGGATGGCCTCAGCGCCGGACTACGCATCGCCCAATTGGTCGCCGCGCTGAAGTCCCAGGGACGCACAGTGCACGACATTCTCGACGAACTCGCCGTTACTTTCGGGGTCCACGCAACCCATCAGTTGTCCATACGTGTCGCGAATCTGTCGCTGATCGACTCAATCATGGCGCGCCTACGTGCATCGCCTCCGCTGACGATCGCTGGCCGCTTGGTCCTAGGTATCGACGATTTCGCAGTAGGTGTCGATGGGCTGCCCATGTCGAACGTGCTACGCCTACGACTCATCGACGACACCCGCGTGATTGTCCGTCCAAGTGGCACCGAGCCCAAACTAAAGTGCTACCTCGAGGTCGTTGTTCCGGTCCGCGCTGCTGGTGAGTCAGGTAGTGAGTCAACTAGTGAGTCAACGGCCGAGAATCTAGCTGCTGCGCGACACCAAGCAGCCCAGCAGTTGGAATCCCTAGTGGCCTCGATGACGAGAATTCTCACTCCTGATCAGTTCATTGACCAGGGCACACTCTAAGCCGGTAAGTCCGTTCGTAAGAAGGAATATCCGATGAGATCATGGCGACCATCGAGGCGTTCCTGGGCCGAACGAAGCAGTCCTTCACGCGTGAATCCAGCGTTTTCCAAGGCGCGCTGCTCCACGTGATTCTCGATATCGGTCGAGGCTTCGATGCGGTTCAGTGGCGTTGTCTCGAGCAGCCATTCGGTCAGTAGCCGCTGCGCCACCGTACCGATTCGATGGCCACGGGCGGCCTCGATGAGCCCAATCCCGATGTTCCACGCTCGCGACCCGGACGTAGGTCCGTAGGACACCACATGCCATGAGACAGCGCCGGCGATATAGGTACGTGAATCGGAGTCGGTTACCTGCACCAACAATCGGCCCATACCCGCCGGCGCCTCGAAATCGTCAGTGTCTGGCCACTGCTCGTACTCCGAAGGGGTCGACACCGCCAGATCCTGGTCAAACTCGATAAGTGCAACCGTGATCAGCCCGGGCGTCACGCCTTGCGCCTTTACCTCACTAGATGCCACACGTTGAATCATGCCCCGGCCAGCGGCGAGTTCGCCGGTGTTCAGGCCGTGCGGTCGAGAGTGTCGCGAACCATCTGCAACGTCGTGGCTGGATGCAGGAAGGCGTACCTGCCCACGGTCTCGCCTTCCCACGTTGTACTCGTGATGAAGGCCGTCTGGTCAGCGAGTAGGCCGGCCGCCCATTCGTCATAGTCAGCAGCGGTCCAGCCGATACGACGGAACAGCACGACACTCAGAGTCGGATCGCGCAGGAGCTCGAGGTGCGGCGCCTGCCGGATCAAGTCTGCGACCTGGCGCGTGAGCTCGATGCCAGACTCGATCGCATCGGTGTACGCCTGTGTCCCGTTGACTACCAGGGAGAACCAGAGCGGCAAGCCCCTCGCGCGGCGAGTTAGGTGATAGGCGTAGTCAGTGGGATTCCACTCATACGAGCCATCATCGTGGTGCAACGCATCAAGGTAGCCGGCGTGCTGCGTATGCACGCTCTTCGCGATTTGCGGATCCCGGTACAGCAGGGCGGCGCAATCAAAGGGTGCAAACAGCCACTTGTGCGGATCCACGATGAACGAATCGGCCAACTCGATGCCGTCGTAAAGCGGCCGAACTGTTGGCGCGAAGAGTCCGGCGCCGCCGTAAGCCCCGTCGATGTGAAACCAGATGTCGCGTTCCCGCGCGAGCGTGCCGATGCCGCGGAGATCGTCAATGATGCCGGCGTTAGTCGTTCCAGAAGTGGCAACAACTGCGACGATCGTTTCCGGCTCAGCATCGCGTGCAAGTGCGGCGGCAAGAGCTTTGCCGGTGAGACGGTGGTCGTCGGTGTCGATCACCAGCAGGTCTACGTCGATGATCGATGCGGTGTTCTTGATTGACGAGTGCACCTGGTCGCTCACCGCAATGCGCAGCCGCCGGAACCTAGCGTCGTCGCCATCTCGGGCGACAAGTCGCCGACGAGCAACATCCCGCGCGACGATCAGCGCTGACAGGTTCGCGGCCGATCCGCCGCTGACGAACACTCCACCGGACTGAGCCGGAAGCCCTGCGGCATCAGAAATCCAGCGCAACGCTTGGTTCTCAGCTGCAACCGCACCAGCAGCTTCGAGCCAAGAGATTCCCTGCAGCGACGCTGCAGACACCACCATGTCAAAGAGCAGCGCGGCCTTGGTTGGTGCACTCGGAATGAAGGCGAAGAACCTGGGCGAATCGGCCGACAGGACGGTCTTGGACAGATGATCTTCGTACATCCGCATTACTTGATCAGCTGGCAGACCCGCTGACGTAACGAGGCCATCCAACAGGGCGTCGACGGTCGACTTTTGCCCAGGGAAATCAAGTGGAGTTTCCGCTGACGAGAGTCGGCGCGCGACGTGACCCAGGATGAGTTGAGTCAGGTCCTCATCCACCGCATGCATCCGCTGAGCCGAGTGAGAATTGAGGTTCGTATCAAGCATTGTGGTGACTCCGGTGAACAGAGCGCGCCGATGGACGATCCACACAGCAGGCGCAGATTCCGACCTTACTGGTCGCCGCGTGGGCTGCCTCCCAAACGGGTCGATTTCACGCAGCACCGCAAGACACTCCAAAGTCGATCACCTGGCTACGATCACGTCGTGAGCAACACAAACCTCGGTCGCGACAACGCCGGATCAACTAGCTCAGATCCAGACTTGGTCGACCGGGTCCAGGCTTGGCACACGCAAACGGCAATCCTTCGCGCATCGACATTTCGGGCCATGGGCCAGCATGCCTGGGCGTTGTTGACGCCCGAGTGGCCACTGTCCTACGCGCACAACGGCATCCTGATTCGTCGCGACCCTGGCGCTGCTCAACTGATCGACTGGGCCGACGAGTATCTGGGCGGAGCCGGGCTCGACCATCGCTACGTGATGGCGATGTGCGAACTCGGCGACCACACTCGAGCCGAACTCGAAAGCGCTGGCTTCACACTTCAACCTGAGCTGCACATGGCACGTGGGTTGCCCGGTGAACCACTCTCCACTTACCCAGACGTCGCAGTCGAACTCGTCGATGAATCGACCGTGCGACAACTCGAGCGCCGCATGTGGCGAGAGGAGTACCTACCCGGATGTGACGCCGAGGCTGTGCGACAACTGACCGGACGCCGCGATACCTACCCGCAGTCGGGAGAGTTTCTCTCCTACGCAGTGAGGGATCCTGAACTCGATGACCCAGTCAGCGCTGATCTGGTTTCCTACCTGGACCTGTGCGTCCGAGACTCGGTGGCTGAAATTGATGGTGTCGCAACCCTTTCGTCACACCGCGGTCGGTCCTATGGCGACGCGATGCTCGCTGCAGCCATCGCAGCCAGCATCGAGCGAGGCTGCGGCTACGCGATCCTCACGGCACTGGCCGACGACTGGCCGCGGCACTGGTATGAGCGCCGTGGCTTCGCGCCCGTCGGGCAGACCTGGGTCGCCACGAAAGTTCTAACCGACGCAGTCGCCAGCGACCACCAAAGCGAATAGATCACCAGTGCAGTACTTGATATTGGGACTTGGGCTAGGTCTGGGCTCCGGGCTGTCACCCGGCCCGCTGCTTGCACTTGTGATCTCCACAACTTTGCGCAGGGGTTTCGGCGCCGGCGCAAAGGTCTCGTTGGCACCACTAGTCACCGACGCTCCGATCATCGCGATCAGCGTCGTGTTTGTTCACGTGCTTCCCGATCAGTTGGCCACCTTGCTCGGTCTCGCCGGTGGCGCTTATGTGACGTGGCTAGGCGTTGAGTCACTGAGGTCGACAGCAGTCGAGGACACCGAGGTGCACGATACTGATCCACTTCGTCGCGGCGTCCTGGTCAATCTGCTATCACCGCACCCCTGGCTCTTCTGGATGGCAGTCGGGGGACCGATTCTCGTTGCGGCTTGGGCACAATCGTCGATCGCAGCCGCAGGGTTCCTCGTCGGATTCTTCGGCGTATTGGTCAGTACCAAGATCACCATGGCTGGCTTTATCGCAACGGGGCGTCACCGGCTCAGTGCCGCGGGACTACATCGTGCACATCAGGTCGCAGGGGCCATGCTGCTGATCGCTGGGCTGGCGCTCATCGTCGAATTCGGACGCGCGGTGCTGGCGTGAAACTAGGCGTTTTCGGCCAGGAGTTTTGCGTAACCCGGCTTCACAATGGTCTCGATGATCTCCAAGCGCTCATCGAAAGGGACGAACGCGCTCTTCATTGCGTTGACGGTCACCCATTGCATCTCACGCAGTCCCCAACCGAATGCTTCCGACAACAGCAGCATCTCTCTCGTCATTGACGTTCCAGACATCAACCTGTTGTCGGTGTTGACCGTAACTCGGAAGCGCAACGACGACAGAATGCCAATGGGGTGCTCAGCGATCGAGCGTGCCGCACCCGTCTGCAGGTTCGACGACGGACACAGCTCGAGTGGAATCCTGAGGTCTCGCACATAGGAGGCAAGCCGTCCCAGCCTCATGCTGCCATCTGGCAGCTGCTCGATGTCGTCGACGATGCGAACTCCGTGACCAAGCCGTTCGCATCCGCAAAACGCAACAGCCTCATGGATACTTGGGAGTCCGAATGCCTCACCTGCATGGATCGTGATGTGGCAGGACTCGCCGCGCAGGTACTCGAACGCATCTAAGTGCCTCGACGGTGGGTAGCCCGCTTCGGCACCGGCAATATCGAATCCGACCACGCCGATGTCGCGATAGCGCACGGTCAGTTGTGCGATCTCTAGTGATCGCGCAGCCGTGCGGATCGCGGTGAGCAAGACGCGAACCCGGATCGGGGTGCCCGAAGCCGCCGCGATGGCCTCGCCCTCGCGCAGGCCATCGAGTACCGCTTCGACCACGTCGTTCAAGGTGAGGCCAGCACGCAGATGGAGTTCGGGTGCGTAGCGAACCTCTGCGTAAACGACGCCATCGGCTGCAAGATCCTGCGCACACTCCGATGCCACCCGAACCAGCGCAGCACGTGTCTGCATCACTGCGACGGTGTGGGCAAAGGTCTCAAGGTAACGCTCGAGTGAGCCCGAATCCGCAGAGTCGACGAACCACTGCCCAAGCGCCAACGGATCCGTGGTCGGGAGCGACTGGTAGCCGCACTCAGCTGCAAGTTCGATGATCGTGCTTGGCCGGAGCCCACCGTCGAGATGATCGTGCAGCACCGCCTTGGGAGCGCGACGTACCAGAACTTCAGGTACGACTGACGCAGAGCCCGCGTTGGGGTCGCGTGGGATGCGGCTGATGGTCGGGCCCGATGTGGCGCTCACAGCCTCACGCTAGTGCTCAAGCTGAGGCAGTGTCGTCATCTAGGTGAACCAATGGGTTACCGAACGCCGGCAAGCACACAGCGACGTACTCGGCACCCTCGGGCGACTCGTACCGCATGTGCTCGCCTGCGCGGCAAATAATCGCCTGGCCGGCAGAGACGTCGGTATAGCCGCCTTCGTGGTCAACGCGAAGGACGCCCTTGATCACCAGCGTGTACTCGTCGAAGTCCTCAGCCTTGCCTGGCTCTGACCAGCCTGCCGGAGCGACCATGTAGGCGATCGACACGCCTGTGTCGCCAGTGGTGACTCGACCCACGTACTCGTCGATGGTCTTGCCGCCGAAGATCGGGACGTGCGCTGGTGCGGTGATGAATTGCGGCATTTCAGACTCCGGTTCGGCTCGGGGGTTATAGGTGGTTCGGCTCGGGGGTTATAGGTGGATCAGAACGTGTCAGCAGGAACGTAGGTGCCCCACACCTCACGCAGCGCATCGGACACCTCGCCGACGGTCGCCAACGCACGCAGGGCATCCCGCATCGGATACAGCACATTGTCAGTGCCGGCAGCGGCCGCACGAAGTGCGGTGAGCGCTCGGTCGACCTCCACCTGGTCGCGCTTGGCTCGAAGCTCGGTGAGTCGTGCGGCCTGCGCGGCACCGATGCTGGGATCGACGCGAAGCGGCTCATACGGCTCAACCTCATCGATCGTGTAGTGATTCACCCCGACGACCACGCGTTCACCGGAATCGATCTGCTGGGAGATCCGGTATGCCGACTGTTCTATCTCTGACTTCTGGAAACCGCGCTCAATCGAAGCTACCGCGCCACCGAACTGCTCGACCTGACGCATGAGTTCGAGGATGGCGACCTCGATGTCGTCGGTCAGTGACTCCATCAGGTACGAGCCCGCGAATGGGTCGACGCTGGCGGTGATGTCGGTCTCGTAGGCGAGAACTTGCTGAGTTCGCAGTGCAAGGCGTGCGGCCTTGGCCGTAGGCAGCGCAATGGCTTCGTCGAAAGAGTTCGTATGCAACGACTGGGTACCACCGAGCACCGCCCCCAAACCCTGGATCGCGACGCGCACCAGGTTGACCTCAGGCTGTTGAGCGGTTAGCTGCACACCCGCGGTCTGTGTGTGGAACCGAAGCATCAGGCTCTTGGGATCCTTGGCCCCGAACTGCTCACGCATGACGTGCGCCCAGATCCGGCGGGCCGCACGGAACTTGGCGATCTCCTCGAGGAAGGTGGTCCGCGCGACGA
>CAIXFH010000120.1 GCA_903918645.1 uncultured Actinomycetes bacterium
TCAAAGGGCTCACAGAATTTAGTCTCGAAGACGCGCGTGTGAAGCAGGCCGCGATCCGTTCGGCACGCCAAGTAGTCGTGCTTGCCGATGAAGCCAAGCTTGGTTCCGTCGCCTTCGCACACGTTGCTCCACTCGCCATGACCGACGTACTTGTCAGCGATGCCGCTCCCCATCACGCAGTGGTACGGGGATTGTCAGAGGCGGGCGTCCGCTACGTTCAGGCCGCTAAGTAGGGAGGTGTGAGATGAGCGACCGCGTTGTCTGTGGAATTGATGTTGGGTCGAGTGCCGTCAAGGTCACCGTGCTGCACCCGGACCGCGGCATTATCGGCACGGGCGATGCGCCGTCGCCACTCGGCTCGCCCCAGCCTGGTTGGTCTGAGGTTGCGATTACCGATTGGTGGGATGCGGTCTGCCTGGCAATTCCACGCGCTCTCGCTGCAGCCGAGATCGATGCGCAGGCTTTTGCTGGAGTCGCCACCACCGGCATGGTGCCGGCTGTCGTGGTCTTCGATCAGGCTGGAGTGCCATTACGCGCAGGCATCCTGCAAAACGATGCTCGCGCCGTTCGGGAGATCGACGAACTCACGGAGGCATTGCAGTCCGTCGACCTGCTCCGCCGCACAGGTTCCGCGCTGACACAGCAGTCCGTAGCGCCAACACTGCTGTGGCTGCAGCGACACGAGCCGAACCTCTGGGAGCGTGCCGCATCGGTGGGTGGATCGTACGACTGGCTCTTGCGCTCACTGGGTGCAGAGCCGCACGTCGAAGACAATTGGGCAATCGAGAGTGGTCTCTTTGACCTCGACGGCAGAGCATGCACCGAGGTTTTGGAAGCGGCTGGGATTGACGGTGCGCTGCTTCCGTCGATCCAACGTCCCGGCACCGTCGTTGGTGTGCTTTCCGCGTCGGCGGCCGAGGCAACAGGGCTGGTGGCTGGAACTCCACTGATCGTCGGTGGTGCCGACCACGTGATGTCGGCATACAGCGCAGGTGTGTCTGCACCGGGGCAGGCGCTCGTCAAGCTCGGGAGCTCTGGTGACCTGCTCGCTGTCTCTTCAACGCCGCTCACGGACTGGCGCCTGTATCTCGATCGGCACCCGATTCCAGATCTGTGGATCCCTAACGGTTGCATGGCCACGAGCGGATCACTGTTGCGTTGGTTTCAGCAGCAGCTCGCGGGTGGCAGCGACTTCCGCGAACTCGATGCTGCTGGTGCGATGGTTGCGGCTGGCTCGGATGGTGTGATCTGCCTGCCCTATTTCCTGGGTGAGAAGAGTCCGATTCATGATCCCGAAGCGCGCGGAGCGTTCGTCGGGTTACATCTTGGCCATACGCAGGCCCACCTCTTTCGCGCCTGTCTCGAGAGCACGGGGTACGGGTTGCGCCATCACCTCGACATCCTCAACGAGCTTGGTGTGCCTGTGACGGAGATTCGCGTGACCAACGGTGGAGCAAACTCTGCGCTCTGGAAGCAGGTTGTTGCTGATGCGCTCCAGCTGCCGTTGACGCCAGTGGTTGATCATCCAGGCGGTTCGCTTGGTGCCGCGATTGCAGGGGCAATCGGTGTGGGATTGATTGAGCAGTGGACCGATGTCGACCGTTTCGTGCGCCTCGGTACACCGATCGAGCCCGATGCTTCGGCTCACGCTGCCATGGAGCTTGGCTATGGCGTCTATCGCGATCTCGAGGCGGCGCTTCGCCCATTGAGTCACCGGCTAGCACGCGCCTAGTTGAAGGTTGCCATGGGCGTGCGTTACCCTCAGCGGCATGACACGCGCCGCGGTTCTCTACGAAGTTGATGCCCCTCTGATCATCGAAGAGGTCGAGCTCGGTGAGCCACGTGCCGGCGAGGTCTCGATTCGATTGGTGGCGTCTGGCGTCTGTCACTCGGATTTGCACACGCTCAATGGCTCGTTTCCGTGGCCGTTGCCAGCGATCTTCGGTCACGAAGGGGCGGGTATCGTCGAGGCTGTCGGTCCTGGTGTGACCAACGTTGTGCCAGGCGACCATGTGATTCTGACGTGGCTTCCCTACTGCGGCACGTGTCGTCAGTGCCTGCGGGGTCGACCAAACATCTGTGAGGGACAGGCCTGGTCGGATGGCGGCATGATGATGGATGGCACGAGTCGCTTCACAGGTGCTGCCGGCACGATTCATCACTGCACGGCGTCGAGTTTCGCCGAGCGCACGGTCGTTGCGGCCCAGACCTGTATCCGTGTTGACCCGTCCCTCGACCTTGTCGAACTCTGTCTCTTTGGCTGTGCTGTCATGACCGGAGTAGGTGCCGTGCGCAACAGTGCCAAGGTTCAGCCAGGGGACAGCGTGGCCGTTGTTGGCTGTGGCGGCGTGGGGCTCAATGTGGTGCAGGGTGCCCGCATCGCCGGCGCAGGCCGCATTATTGCGATCGATCGCATTCCCGAGAAGTTGGCCCTCGCACAAGAGCTTGGCGCGACTGAGGTGATCAATTCGGCGGAGGTCGATCCGGCCGCCGTCTTGCCAGAGGGAGTCGACCACGTCTTCGAGGCCATCGGAAGAACCGACACGATCGAGACGGCCATCTCTCTCGTGGCTCCTGGCGGACAGGCGCTGCTGATCGGGATGGCTCCAGTCGGTGCAACCGTACCGATTACGCCGCTGGATCTGACGCTGACCGACCGCTCGATTCGAGGCTCGTGGTACGGCGGTGTCGTGCCAGAGCGCGATTTCTCGATTCTGATCGACCTCTACCGATCGGGCGAACTGCGCATGGATTCGATCGTGCAGCGGATTGCACTCGACGACATCAACGATGCGTTCGATGCAATCCGCCGTGGTGAGGCGATTCGCTCCGTGATCGTCTACCCGTAGACGAGGGCTACCAGGCGCCGCCGAGCGCTACGCGGATCTCTTCGCCAGAGATACCGCTGCTCTGCTTGGAGCAGAAGAAGGCGATCGCGTTACCAACCTCGTCGGGCTCGACGGTCCGACCAGCCGCGTAGCTTGCCTCGCGCTGCTTCCAGACTTCAGCGACCGAGATTCCCATCTGCTCTGCATCGTGCGCGGCAGAGAGTTCAGTCATCTCGGACCGCACCCACCCGGGCAACAGCGAGTTGCAGGTAATGCCAAACGGTGCACCGTCTTGAGCGACGGAGCGCATCATGCCGAGCAATCCAGCCTTGGAGGCGCTATAGGCGGAGAAGGCCGGTGCGCCCATGGTCGCGGCGGTCGAGGAAATCAGAACGATTCGTCCATCGCCGGCGGCCTTGAGATCGGGCCACGCCATCCGGATCAGATGAAATGGCGCATCGAGATTGAGTGCCATGGTTTCGCGCCAGATCTCGGTGGGCTGCTCACCAATCGACTTTTCGAGCGACGAACCGACGCCGGCGGACAACACGAGTGCTCGGATCGGTCCACGTTCGCGCGCAAGGTCAATTGCCTGCTGGCAGCCCTCTTCGGTGTTCAGGTCTGCTTGGAGTGTTCCCTCGCGACCAGACCGAGAGATGCCAACGACCTGATCGCCAGCCGCCGACATGATGCGGGCAGCGGCAAGGCCGA
>CAIXFH010000121.1 GCA_903918645.1 uncultured Actinomycetes bacterium
GGCATCCACGGGCGGCCCGGCGGTGAAGTCGCAGCGACCCAAGGGGGCGATGAGCTCCGCCATCCGGTCGAACTCCGCCAGCACCTCGACGGGTCGGGCGGTCCGACCGCCGCGGAAGTCGCGGTAGAAGTAGCGCAGGAACGCGCGGGAGACCGCGAACAGCAGCGTGTTCGCCTCCACCTGCTGGCCGGCGTCGATGGCGGATCGGAGGTCGTCGCGGAGCACCTCGAACAGGTCGGGGAAGGCGTATGGGAAGGCGCGGGCCCGGGCTCCGAGCTGCGGGCAGCGCAGGGCGACGCACTCCCGGACCCCGGCCAGCCAGACGGGTGCCGGCCTCCCGCGTGCTGGCCGGTGCCGCTTCGGTCTCCTCGTGGCTGCGGAGGTGCTCCGGCGATCGGTAGATCGGCCGGAAGCCGCCGAGGGAGGTCCGGCGCTCAGCGGCCGCCTCGGGGTAGTCGCCCGTTCGCCGGCGGGGCTGTCCGTTCGGGCCGGCCTTCGCCTCCGCCACGACCTGGAGCAGGGCGTCGAGGTTGGTCCACCGCGCCCTGACGGCGCGCTGCAGCAGCCGATCGAGGATGAACGCGGCGTCGTCGGCGTCGGAGGCGGCGCTGTGGTCCTTGCGCGGCTTGCGCTGGCCGCCGCTGAGGACCTTGAGCAGGGTGGCGCGGCTGTAGCCCTCGCTGCTCACGTCGAGGTGCTGGGCGAGTGCGTGGGTGTCGAGGACCGCGAGATCCGGCAGGTCCTGGTCACGTCGGGCGAACTCGAGCCGCAGCACGCCGACGTCGAACTGGGCGTAGTGGGCGACCAGGACCGTCTCGTAGCGATGCCCGTGGTGCCCGAGGAGGATGTCGAGGATGTCATCGGCCGCTTGGTCGAAGGTGAGGGCGCCGGCGACCTGGCTGTCGTCGATGCCGTGCTGATGGGTGTTCTCGATCGCGACGCCGGGGTCGACGAAGAACTCCTGCGCCGCCGACGGACGGGGGCTGAGGTCTGGGATGAGGACCGTGTGCCCGAACTGGATCACGCGGTCGCCGTCGTCGGCGGGGGCGGTCTCGACGTCGAGCACCACGAACCGGACCCCTCGGGTGAGGGTGGGCTTCTTCATCGGGACAGCCCCCTCGCCCGGACGAGCGTGCGGACGACTTCGGGGTCGCGCAGGCTCGAGTACGTCGCTCCCTCGAGGGCCTGGAAGTCCGCGATCTCCCGCGGCTGAGGCGCCCACCCGTCGGTGTCGTCCACGAAGGCGAGGAGCTGCTTGGCGACGGCGGAGGCGCTGGACAGGCGGCCCGCTCGGCGCAGCACCACCAGGTCGTCCAGGCTGGGGCTTGATGTGGGTGCAAACCCTTGGAGCAGAGCAGATCTTGCCTATGCAAGTCGCTCAAGGGCGAGCGTTTGCTCACGACGCAAGAAGCGCTGCATCTGTTCCAACGCAAATTGCTCGAGTTTGCCGCCCACAAACGGGATCGCAGCTTTGATGTCTGCACTGATCAGCACGATCGAGCCGTCCGCCGTGGGACGGAGTTCAAGGGGACCCTCGATCGTGATCGGAGCACCTTCGATAGTCACCGAGACGCGTCCGTCGCGACTTCCGTCTGCAGCCGCGGCACCAAGGCTTCGAGTCTCGGTCAGTCGCAGCGTGTCACCGACGACGGCCTTCGCGTAGGACGGTAAGTCGGCGGGTAGCGACCGGCGCGACACCATCACTGCACCACCGTCATCGGTTGGCGTGACGCTGACCTCGACGTTGTTGCCCCGGTTGCGATCGCAACGGCTTCAAGGTAAGCCGGATCAGTCACCATCTCGTACGCGGCGGCGGTCGATACGGGCAAGGTCAGGTTTGACGACAAGGTCGTGGCCACAGAAAGTCCTCCGGTTGAAATGTTCGACGACACCACAATGCCTCATCCGAGCTATGCCTGGGGCACAACTGCCAACTCATCGGTCTAGGGTGGTGATGTTCGCGCAACGGCGCGCGATCACTGAGCTGCGAAGAGGCGACGCGTCGTGCTTGACAGCATTGGTCCCGCGGGCACCAGCCCCGTGGACGGCGATGCTCTCGCTGAACCCAAATCGCTTGATCAGGCCGGCTCTGCCGAAGTCGCGCGACGGCTCGGTGTTGCCAAGGATGAGTTGCTGGCTCGTTCGATCGCTACTTTGCCAGTGGGCCAAGCGGAATCGCGTTCATCGCTGATCGAGCACTACTACCGGCATGTGGCCCCCGAGGACTTGCTCGGACGTTCAACCGTCGAGATCCTCGGCGCGGTCGATAGCCACCTGCGCACAGCGCAGATGCGTCCGCAGGGTACCTCTTTGGTTCACGCATTCACCCCGGCTGTTGAGTCCGACGGCTGGTCGGTCGCGCACACCGTGGTTGAGATCGTCACCGATGACATGCCATTCCTCGTCGACTCGGTCGCCGCAGCCATTAGTGGGATGGATCGGGCAATTCACATCGTCGTGCACCCGCAGTTCGCCGTCAGCCGCGATGTGGCGGGGCAGTTGCACGACATCCAACCGCTCGATGAGGACATGGTCGTACCAGCCGACTTGATCATCGAGTCGTGGATGCACATCGAGATCGATCGAGAGACCGACGGCCCCGACCTTGCGATGATCGAACGCGAGATCCAAGGCGTGCTTCGTTCCGTGCGCGAAGCCGTCGAGGATTGGCCGCGCATGGTGTCCAGGGCCCGCAGAGCCGCCGAGGAATTGGTGGCGAACCCACCACCGACGGTTGATGAATCAGAGATTGCTGAATCGGTGGCTTTCTTGCAGTGGCTAGCCGAGGGCAACTTCACGTTCCTCGGGTTCCGCGAATATGTGCTGAGCGAGGATGGCGAGTACATCAATGCCACCTCGGGCAGCGGCCTTGGGATCATGCGCTCCGACCGCTCCGCATCTCGAGCCGCGAGCAAACTCTCGCCGGAGGTCAGGGCGTTGGCACGTGACCCGCACGTGTTGATCCTCACCAAGGCCAACAGCAAGTCCACCGTGCACCGTCCGACCTATCTCGACTACGTCGGAGTGAAGACCTTCGACTCAGCCGGCGTCGTAGTGGGGGAGCACCGCTTTCTCGGCCTCTACACCGCGACTGCATATACGACCTCAGTTATGTCGATTCCAGTGCTCCGCCGCCGTGCGGCCCAAGTGCTGGACGATTCGGGCTTCCGTATGGAGGGCCATTCGTACAAGGACTTGGTTCAGCTTCTCGAGAGTTACCCCAGGGACGAACTCTTCGAGCTTGAGACCGACGAACTCAGGGTCACTGCTCTGGCTGTTCTGCATATGCGCGACCGTCGACAGACTCGGCTGTTCATGCGCCGCGATCGATACGCGCGCTTTGTGTCCTGCCTGGTCTATCTGCCGCGAGACAGGTACACGACATCAGTTCGCCACGAGATGACCAGGATTTTGAAGGAGCAATTCGGCACCGATCTGGTTGATTACACAGCGCGCGTATCCGAGTCGATGCTGGCCCGAGTTCACTTCGTGGTTCGTAGCACCAACGGTGTCGCACTCCCGCAGGTCGATCATGATCGTCTCGAAGGGTTGTTGGCTCTGGCCACCCGATCATGGGAGGACGACTTCATTGACGCGCTGCACTATCTAGCGGACGAAGAGGAAGCCGCGCGACTCCTCCGCGAATACGTCGATGTCTTCCCAGAGGCCTACAAAGAGGACTTCGATGCGGGCACTGCCGTGGAGGACATCCGCCGACTCGATGCCCTCAGCCAACTCGGCGAGGTTGCACTGCACCTGTACGAGCCATTCGAGTCCGGCCTTGGCGAACGTCGGCTGAAGATCTTCCGACGGGGTGAGTCGATCTCGTTGTCGAGAGTGCTCCCCGTCCTGCAACACATGGGCGTCGAGGTCATTGACGAGCGTCCCTACGACATCAACTTGGCTGACGGCTCGACCATGTGGATCTATGACTTCGGCCTCCGCCTTGAGAGCAGCCCCATGCATGATGTGAGCGGGTTGCCGAGCCGGTTCGAGGATGCCTTTCGCGCGGGTTGGCAAGGCGATGCTGAGGTCGATGAACTTAATGCGCTGGTGGTTTCGGCTGGGCTCACCTGGCGGCAGATCATCATCATTCGGGCACTTACTCGTTATCTACGACAAGCCGGAACGTCGTTCAGCCAGTTCTACATCGAGTCCTGCATCAACGCGAATATTTCGATTTCGTGCATGCTGGTTGATTTGTTCGAGGCGAGGTTTGACCCCAGCCGAGATCACGCGCGTGACACGGTAGTTGCGCACATCCGTGCGGAGATCGCCAAGTCTCTCGAGAATGTTGGCAGTCTGGATCACGACCGCATCTTGCGTTCGTTCCTCGCTTTGATCGATGCCACTTTGCGTACGAACCACTTCCAGACACATGGCGACGGCAACGCTAAGCCCTACGTGAGCATGAAGTTCGACCCCTCGCTAATCCCTGATCTGCCCGCACCTCGGCCGAAGTTTGAGATCTGGGTCTATAGCCCGCGCGTCGAGGGCGTCCACTTGCGGTTCGGTTCGGTTGCGAGAGGCGGTCTGCGCTGGAGTGATCGACGCGAGGACTTCCGTACCGAAGTCTTGGGTCTGGTTAAGGCGCAGATGGTCAAGAACGCGGTGATCGTGCCGGTCGGCGCCAAGGGCGGATTCTTTGTCAAGAACTCGCCTGATCCAGTTCGTGACCGCGAAGCCTGGCTCGCGGAAGGTATCGCGTGCTACCGCGTCTTTATCTCGGCTTTGCTTGATATCACTGACAATCTCGTCCACGGGGGCGTGGTGCCACCGCCTCAAGTGGTACGTCACGACCCTGATGACACCTACCTTGTTGTCGCCGCTGACAAAGGAACGGCGACCTTCAGCGACATCGCCAACGAGGTGGCGCAGTCTTACGGATTCTGGCTCGGAGATGCGTTCGCATCTGGTGGCTCGGTGGGCTACGACCACAAGGTCATGGGCATCACCGCCCGAGGCGCGTGGGAATCAGTCAAGCGGCACTTCCGTGAATTGCAAGTCAATACGCAAGCCGACGACTTCACGGTCGTCGGTGTCGGCGATATGAGTGGCGACGTGTTCGGCAATGGGATGTTGCTGTCTGAGCACATCAAGTTGATCGCGGCGTTCGACCATCGACACGTCTTTCTCGATCCATCCCCCGACCCCGTTGCCTCGTCCGCGGAGCGCCGTCGATTGTTTGACCTGCCGCGTTCGAGTTGGGCTGACTATGACGCTGCGCTGATCAGCGACGGCGGAGGTGTCTACGCTCGAACTGCCAAGTCGATTCCGGTCAGTGTTGCCGTCCGATCTGCGCTGGGTATTGCTGCGGATGTCGAACACCTGACTCCTGCCGACCTCATGCGAGCGATCCTCACTGCGCCAGTGGATCTGCTGTGGAACGGCGGAATCGGCACCTATGTGAAGTCGAGCCGTGAGACACACGCCGACGTCGGCGACAAGGCCAACGATGCGATCCGGATCGACGGCCAGCAGTTGCGCTGTCGGGTAGTCGGCGAGGGTGGCAACCTTGGATTCACCCAGTTGGGCCGCATCGAGGCTGCACAAGCGGGGGTTCGGCTCAATACCGACGCCATCGACAACTCGGCGGGTGTCGATACCTCCGATCATGAGGTCAACATCAAGATCCTGCTCGACCAAGCGATTCGTGATGGGCTCCTCGATGGTGATCAGCGCAACGTGTTGCTCGCCCAGATGACCGATGACGTGGCGCAACTCGTCCTTCGAGACAACTACGTGCAGAACATCGTTTTGGGTAACGCGCGGGTGCAGTCCTCCGCATTGTTGACCGTGCACCAGCGGTTCATCCGGGCGCTGGAGGCGAGCGGTGACCTCGACCGAGGCCTGGAATACCTGCCCAGCGACGCTGAGATCGAAGCGCGTCATGCGGCGCTACACGGCCTCACTTCCCCAGAACTCGCTGTGCTGCTGGCCTACGCAAAGATCACGCTGACGGCTGATCTGCTTGAGACGCCGTTGGCGGAGGAGCCATGGTTTGGCGGAGCTTTGCGCCGGTACTTCCCTCAGCAGATCGCCGATCGCTTTGACGCGGTGCTTGATTCCCATCCGCTGCGTCGCCAGATCGTGATCACCGGTGTGGTCAACGACATGGTGAACCGCGGTGGAGTCTCGTTCGCTTTTCGGGCGGGTGAAGAGACTGGCGCGGGCCCGGTCGAGGTGGCACGTGCGTACACCGTTGCTCGCGAAGTATTCGCACTGCCGGTGTTTTGGAGTCAGGTCGAGGCGCTCGACAACAAGGTGCCCACGGCGGCGCAATGCTCGCTCCTCTTGGAGAGCCGTCGTCTGCTCGATCGAGCCACGCGCTGGGTGATCATGTCGCGAGGTGGTCGTGTTGATGTTGAAGGTGAGATCGACCGGTTCCGTAGTGAGGTCGCCCGCCTTGCGCCTCTTGTGCCCCAATTGCTCGTGGGGGTCGAGCATGAGCGCTGGGTGCGTCGCACCGATGAGTTGCAGGCGCTAGGAGCCCCACGCGAGTTGGCGGCTGAGACCGCTTCACTGCTCGACGTCTACGGGTTGCTCGACGTCATCGAAGTGGCGCGGGCAACCAACACCGACGCGTATGACGTTGCGCGCTTGTACTTCGTGTTGTCAGAGCGCTACGAGGTCGATCGGATGCTGGTTCGCATCACGCGACTGCCTCGAGACGATCGATGGAGTGCGCTGGCGCGCGCTGCGTTGCGCCACGACCTCTACGGGGCGCTCAGTGGGCTCACGCGCAGCGTGATCGACAGCACACCAGAGATGACTGAGCCCACGGCCCGCATCGAATCATGGGAATCCCTTCAATCAGAAGGACTTGCGCGTGCGCGAGCAACCCTCGATGAGATTGCTGAACTCGAGCAGTTCGATCTCGCGACGTTGTCGGTGGCACTGCGAACCATCCGCACCTTGGTGCGCAACGGCTCCTAGCGCCGATCGATTCCGCCTCGGGTTACTGCTAGGCCAGGTGAGTGACACCGCGTCCACTCCTTCGGTCGGTGTGCTCTCAAGTTGCTCACCGATGCACTGCATGTGGGGGAATGCGCTGTCCTTTGGGCCGGGTGGTTCCTAGGGTCAACAGTGATGCACCACCCACGGCTAGGACGCCCCGGGTTCGACGATCCCGCCGGGTGTATCGCCAGCCGAGGTTAGTTGCCTCATGAACCCTGGAGCGTGCGGTGCTATCCACCGACACCCTCACCCCTGTGGTGATCGACCGAGTGCGCGCCGTCGTCCGCGATCGGGGGACTGACCCAGCCACGGACCCGCGCGCCGTTCGAGCAGCCATCCTCGACATCCTCGACGAAGTGGCGCGTGAGCAGATTGATGTGGCGCCCGGAGCTGATGAGCTCACAGCGTGGGCCGTTGAAATTCATGATGCGATCGCCGGCTACGGACCGCTGCAGCGACTCTTCGATGATCCGGACGTTGAGGAGATCTGGTTCAACGAGCCGGCCCGGGTCTGGTGCGCTCGACGTGGTCGGAGCGAACTCACCACGGTGGTCCTGACCGAGACGCAGATCCACGATCTGATCGAGCGCATGCTTCGAACTAGCGGACGACGAGTCGACGTGAGCTCACCGTTCGTTGATGCGCTCATGCCCGACGGATCGCGCCTTCACGTCGTGATACCTGATGTCACCCGCAGGCACTGGGCAGTCAACATCCGCCGGCATGTACTGCCGGCATCGCGGCTCGAGGACCTCGTCTCGATCGGGACCCTCACTGCCTCGGCCGCAAGATTCCTTGGTGCTGCTGTGGTTTCGGGCCTCAACATTGTTGTTGCCGGAGGTACGCAAGCTGGCAAGACGACTCTGCTCAGCTGCCTGCTCAACGCTGTGCCAGCCCATGAACGCGTCATCACCTGTGAGGAGGTGTTCGAACTTCGCGTCGACCGACCGGACTGGGTAGCGATGCAGACGCGGCAGTCGGGGCTGGAGGGAACCGGGGAAGTCACGCTTCGCCGTCTCGTGGTCGAGGCACTGCGCATGCGCCCACACCGGCTGGTCGTGGGTGAGGTGCGACAGGCCGAAGCATTGGATCTATTGGTGGCGCTCAATTCAGGTATGCCGGGCATGACCAGCCTGCATGCCAACAGCGCTCGTGACGCGTTGTTGAAGCTTTGCGTGTTGCCAATGTTGGCTGGCGAGAACGTAACTGCGGCATTCGTGGTTCCCACAGTCGCGTCGTCGGTTGATCTGGTCATCCATGCGGCGACCGGGATCGATGGACGGCGACGCGTGCGTGAGGTGGTCGCTATATCTGGACGCACGGAGGGTGACACGATCGAGACTTCTGACATATTCAGTATTCGTAACGGAGAACTGTTGCGCGGCAACGGATTCCCGCCGCAGGTAGAACGGTTCGCCGCGCATGGAATCGACGTCATAGATCTGCTCGGGCGTGCCTGATGGGTGCGATTTGTGGTCTGGCTCTCGGCCTTGGCTTGCTGCTGTCATTCCAGTGGTGGTCGACTCGTTCGGAGGTTGCGCCGATTGTCGCGCCTTCGAGGTTGCGCCGACGCCTCGATGCTTCGGGGCTCGCCGATCTCGCGGTCGGTCGCCTGATCATCGCCTCGATCGGTTCGTTGCTCGCCGTTACCGTGCTCATGCTGCTGCTCACTGGCTCACTTGTCGTGGGTCTTGCCTGCGGCACAATAGGCGCCTCCGCCCCCTTCCTGATGGTCAGCAATCGATCGGATCGGAGACGTCAGGCTCTCGCGGCGGCTTGGCCCGATGCTGTCGACGACCTCGCCTCAGCTGTTCGTGCCGGCCTATCCCTGCCAGATGCACTTGTGGCGTTGTCGGATCGTGGGCCGATCGAATTGCGCGGACCATTCTCGCGATTCGGGGCCGACTATCGAGTCACCGGATCCTTCGTGACCTGCCTCGACCGACTCAAAGCAGATCTTGCTGATCCCGTGGGAGACAGAGTGATCGAGGCGTTGCGGCTGGCTCGTGACGTAGGTGGTGGCGAACTTGGTCGGCTCCTTCGCACACTGTCATCAGTGCTGCGCGAAGATGCGCGCGCTCGAGGTGAGTTGATTGCCCGCCAAAGCTGGGCCGTCAATGCTGCCCGACTAGCGGTGTGTGCCCCGTGGGCGACGTTGATCCTGATGTCGCTGCGCCCGGGCGGGTTGACCTCTTACAACTCGTTGGCAGGGCTGCTCGTCCTCGCCATCGCCGGTGGAATGAGCATGGCGGCCTACGTGCTGATGCGCCGGATCGGAAAGTTGCCTATCGATGAACGTGTGCTGTCATGACCCTGTCGATTGGCGCGTTGGCTGGCGGTCTGGCGGCTTGTGGCGGGCTGCTGGTGATATCGGGAGTTCTGGCGCGGCGGCCGATGTCGCTTGCGCATCGTGTCGGCCCGTATCTTGCTGGCCCCTCGACCGCGGCGAGTGCGCGGGATGACGCTGGGGTCAGACGGGATACATCCACCTTGGGCCGGATCTATGGCCCCATCGCTCTGTTGGTCGCCCGCCGGATCCAGACATGGCTCGGGCACGAGGACGAGATTCGTCGTCGCCTCGTCGCGGCCGGACGTCACGAGGCTTCGGCGCTGGATCATCGTCTCTCTCAGGTCGTCTGGGCTACGGCATCGACCGGAATCGCTGCTTTGGCACTGATGCTTCTCGCGACCACGAGTGGTGCAGTAAGCCCAGTCGCCGGGCTGGTCCTCCTTGTCGTTGGTGGCCTCATGGGCGCACTCTCGTGTGACCGCGCGTTGACCCGTGAGGTCACTCGTCGTCGCGCTCAGGTGCGTGCAGGGCTGCCTGCCGTTGCTGACCTTCTTGCCCTGGCTGTCGGATCTGGCGAGTCACCCGCCGCGGCCCTCGACCGCGTGGGGCGGGTCGCTCGTGGCCCTCTCGCCGATGAATGTCGACGTGCTTGTGCCGATACCGCCAGTGGTGTCTCGTTCCTGGACGCCCTGGATGGGATGGCTGAGCGCGTTGATATCCCGTCGGTTCGCCGATTCGTCGATGGACTCTCGATCGCGGTCGGACGAGGTACGCCGTTGGCTGATGTGTTGCGTGCCCAAGCAGGAGATGCCCGCGCGGATCTACACCGCTCCCTGCTGGAGATAGCCGGCCGCAAAGAACTGCTGATGCTGCTTCCTGTTGTGTTTCTTGTTCTTCCGACCGTGGTACTCGTCGCGCTATTTCCGGCGATTTCCGCGTTGACGTCGGTTGCGCCATGAGGGCGCGTGTCCAATTCGTCCGTCCCCTAAGGAGTTCTGCCATGTCCGTTCGCTTCACTCGTTCCGCCACTCATGTCGCGACCCGTCTCGCCGCGCGCCTCCAGGTTCGCCTCATGGAGGAGCGCGGCGACGTACCGGGCTGGGTCCTCGTCGCGGTCATGACCGCTGGCTTGGTCACTGCCTTGTGGCTGGTGGCTGATACGCAACTCACTGGTGTGCTCAACCGAGCCATTTCCTCAGTCACCAAGCCCTAGCCGTGCCTCGTCTGTGTCCGCTGCGTCGGGTTCAACGGATCGACGACGACGGTTCGGCGGTCGTCGAATTCGTTGTCATCATCCCGGTGTTTCTGCTGGTACTGCTCGCAGTTACGCAAGTGACACTCGCGCTGCACGTTCGAGCGACATTAGCTTCGGCCGCGGCGGAAGGTGCTCGTGTGGCAGCGCTTTCCGGGTCGAACTCGATCGCCGGTGAGCGTCGGGTGCGTGCAGTGCTCGCTGGCAATGTTGCGGCGGACGTCATCGACACTGTGCGAGTTCGGGCTCGCACTACGGCTGGGTTGCGCACGATCGATGTCGAAGTGCGTGCTCGAATCCCGCTCATCGGCCTACTCGGACCAACGGCGTTGGTCGTACACGGGCATGCGCTGGCGGAGCCGTGAAGATTCCACTGCACCAAGCGAATCCGCGTGATGACGGGGCCGCGATCCTCGAAGTTCTGGTCCTGGGGGTCGGCCTGCTCGTCCCGCTCCTCTACGCCGCTATGAGCGTGATGGCAGTTCAGTCGGCTTCATTCGCGGCGACCGCGGCCGCGCGTGAATCAGCGCGGGCCTACGTCGATGCGGCGACTCCAGCGCAGGGCATTGCCCGTGCTCGCGTCGCTGCGCGCCTCGTCCTCGCCGACTCGGGATTGGCTGCGGTGGCCCCGCGCATCACCTGCATTGGTGGATGTCAGGTGCCGGGGTCACGAGTCGACGTGTCCGTTGTGGTCTCGGTTCGGTTGCCGCTCATCCCGGGTGCGCCATCGGTCACTGTCAGCGGGCAGGAGTCGATGCCCGTTGACCGATTCCGCTCAGTGCCATGAGGCGATGCCGCGATGATCGAGGTTCGATGCTGCCGCTCGTCGTTGTCGCAGTTGTCATGGTCACCGCGTTGGTCACGGTGGTTACCGATGTTGGCGCCTTGTGGCTCAGTCGTCGGTCGTTACAGGCAACGGTTGACGGTGCAGCGCTCGCTGGCGCCCGTGCCGTCGACCTCGCAGCGATCTACGCAGGTGGATCGACCGGCGATCTTGCGCTCGACCCGCCCGCGGTCCGTGTCGCGGTTCGCGACTACACGAGAGCGATCCCGTCGGTACGTGAGCTCGCCGGATTTCGCGTCGTCTCCGTTCGAGTAAGCGGGGCTGTGGTGACGGTGCGAGCAAATGCCTTGGTGCGCTTGCCATTTGTGGCACTGGTTACCGGTCGAAGCATCGTGATTACTGCAGAGGCATCTGCTAGAACGTCGGTTGGCTAGCAAGGTGACTCGTCTGGAGTAGTGGCCCGTGCAACATCGCACATTTTGCCGCATAGTCAGTGACACTGCCTTCTAGTGTTGAGGATCACCGATGCCCGACGTGCGCCGACTCGCCCTTGTGCCGGTGATTGCCACAGCAGGCATGCTCGCTGCGGTGTTGCCCTCTGCTGCGGTCGCCAATGCGCACAACGCGGTTGGTACTCAGGCCGTCGTTGCACCCGTCGCCACCACGATGCTGGTCAAGGGCCAACTCGCTCTAGGCGCGGATTACTCCGTCATCGCGGTGCAAGGCAATGGCCGGGCCGTGCGGGCAACTGCGGATGCCACCGGTGCCTTCAGGTTGCGGCTTCCCACGACCTCTGGCGTGAGTTTCACCATCGTCAAGCCGAACGGCAACTACTACGGCCCGGTCCTGCTGGCGACTAGCACCTCGCGAACACTCACCTACGAGTTCATCAAACGGGGCGTGCCTGCATCAGGAGTCCTTGATCTCGGGACGGTCGTGCGCAAGGCCGGCTACGCAGTGACCACGTTTCCGGCGACGCCCGCAGGCACAGCTGCTGCGAAGCGGCTTGCCCTCATCGTCAACATGGCGCCAGCAGTGTCGGCCCGTGCAGTCGCTGGTAAACCAGTCGGCGCCGGAGTCCTCGGATTGGTCAAGGTCAGTACCGCGCAGGTACGTGCAGCCGGCGACGGTGCTGCCATCGACAGCGATCGTGACGGCGTCATCAACGCATTCGACATCGATGACGACGGAGATCTGATTCTCGACAACGTTGACTCCCTAGATCGACGGGGAAGCATCACATTAGTTGGGCGAGTTGGGCTATCAATTCACGCACTTGGAGTTGCACCGCTGACAACTTCAGTTGCAGCCCTTCGAATCGCTAGCGTCTATGACTCGATTGATCCCGAGTTGACCGACGTGATCAATGTCAACGCTGACTCGACCCCGGCGTTCTCGTTCCGCAAACTCGACACGAGTCTGGTGAACAAGCTGAATATTGCGGTGCCGGCCGTCGCGGGCGCCACCCGGCTGTACTGCGCTGGTCAGGTCTACTGCGGAGTGGGGCAGTCGGTCGCGTTCGCAGACTGGACCCAGGGCCCGACCATGCAGTGGCCCGTTGGCGTCACTGATCCGACTCTGACTCGCAGCGAGATCGCGCCCGGCGACGTCTTCCTCGAGAAGGTCAACGGCTACTACTACCCGGGCGACCTGTCGATGCTGTTCCTCACGACCCCAGCACTGGCGTCGTATCAACTGATCGACGACACGGGCAACTTCGTTGGTTCGCCCACTCCCGTCAACTACACCGATCAAGGTGCCAGCGCGGGTACTGCAAGCCTGCCGATCCGGGTGCCCTCAGGTGGGAAGGTGAAACTGTCCTTCAACCGTCCGCAGCGCCTCGCTGGGCCTGGCGAAATCGGCTTCGGGCCGTCGCACCGGTTCATCGATATTGGCCGTCTCACCTACAACGTAGGCCTGCCAGATGCCCCAGTCGGAATGTCCGGCGGGGTAGGCGGCAACTGCAAGGCCAGCCTGCTCACAACTCCAAGTGGGGACTACCTGGCCGAGGGTGTTGCCGACTCGACGACAGACAGCTCCAACGCTGGGCGAACCATCTCGTTCATCATCGATCTTGATCAGTGTGCACAAAACAACGGGTGGGCAGGTAGCGACTGGTCACAGATCACGTTCGACATCAGCGCTCAGGGCCCCTTCGGCGACGCCTCGTCGCAGAAGGTGTTCTTCGCGCGGATCTGACCGTGAAGCCCTACTACCTGACGGGTGGACGGGCGCTGTCTGCGAGACGACTACCCTGTGCACGTGGCCACTGTCGATCCTGCTGATCAGCTCAAGGAGTACAACACGACGCTTGCCAGCGTCGAGAAGGTGCTCGATATCCCAGCAATGCGGGTCGAGGCGGCACGGCTCGAGGCCGAAGCCAGCGCACCTGACCTGTGGGATGACCAGGCCAAGGCCCAAGCAGTCACCTCTCGGCTGTCGTTCGCCCAGGGCGAGATCTCGCGGGTCACTCGCTTGCGCCAACGGCTCGACGACGTCGCTGTGATGTTCGATCTGGCTGAGGAGATGGGCGACGAAGACACCAGGATCGAGGCTGAACGCGAACTCGACGCTCTGGGCAAGTCGATCGGCGAACTGGAGGTGCGCACGCTTCTTTCCGGCGAGTATGACGCTCGAGAAGCCCTCGTCACCGTTCGCTCCGAAGCCGGGGGAGTCGACGCTGCTGACTGGGCCGAAATGTTGCTGCGCATGTACACGCGCTATTGCGAGCGCCACGGTTGGTCGTACGAGATCTACGACACCTCCTACGCCGAAGAGGCCGGAATCAAGTCGGCGACATTCGCCGTCAAGGCCCCCTATGCATACGGCACGCTCTCGGTTGAGCAAGGCACGCATCGTCTGGTTCGTATCTCGCCGTTCGACAATCAGGGCCGCCGGCAAACCTCGTTCGCCGGTGTTGAAGTCATCCCGGTCGTCGAGCAGACAGATCACATCGAGATCCCCGAGGACGAGATGCGGATCGACGTTTTCCGCTCGAGCGGGCCTGGTGGTCAGGGCGTGAACACCACGGACTCTGCCGTTCGCATCACGCACCTGCCCAGCGGCATCGTGGTCTCGTGTCAGAACGAGCGCTCGCAGATCCAAAACCGCGCGTCAGCGATGGCGGTCCTGCAAGCCAAACTGCTTGAGCGCAAGCGTCAAGAAGAACAGGCCAAGATGGACGCACTCAAGGGCGACACTGCGGGCTCATGGGGAAATCAGATGCGTTCCTACGTGCTGCACCCATACCAGATGGTCAAGGACCTGCGCACTGAGGTTGAGACCGGTAACACAACAGCCGTGCTCGACGGTGAGATCGACGAGTTCGTCGAGGCTGGCATTCGCTGGCGCCGAACCAGCGCCTAGCCCGGCCGCTCACCCTTAACCGGGTCTTGCCTGGCAGATGGTGGTGACGTGTAGGCCGTGGCGCTGAAGGGCCTGGTGCAGGCGCGTGGCCTTCTCGTTCACAACCGGTACGGTCTTCGGCATGGGCGGCGGGCAGAGTGAAGAAATTTCCTGCATTCGGTGTCGCCGCGCCGTCACGCGCGGGTGTCGTGGTGCGAGGCTGACGCGATGACCCAGGGATCGCGATGGGGTATGACGCCGCGCCAGAGCATCGAGCGCGAGGCTGGGCGGACTGGGCGCGACTCGGTCGTACGAGGATGCCGTGCCCTCATTCGTGGAGAAGAGGCGGACCCGCAACTCGTCCTCGCACTCGGCGGTCCGCACGCGCGCAGGGTCCTGGACGCCGGTCACCCCGCAGATGACTACTGGCTCAGGGTGTGGGGCCTGCGGGGGTTGCTCTGGGCTTGGTCCGCCGAGGCCAGCCCTGAGATCCGACAGTCGCTGAGGGACCCGGAATGGCGTGCGCGAGAGATGGCGCTCAAGGTGGTGGCTCGCCATCACGTTGACGACTTGCTCGAGGACGTCCTGGAACTCAAGAACGACCGCATCGACCGAGTCCGCCGCCAGGCGGTGAGGTGCGAAGCCGTGCTGGCCAGCCAAACCCCGGAGCGGCCCTAAGTGCCACTCGATCTAAGAACCGTCCCGGTTGGGATCCCAGCAAAATGCGGTAGTCATCACCCCCAGATGCAGGCCACAGCCGGGTTGTCGCGGCACGCCTTGTCCGTCAGCACTGCTCTGAAAACGACGAGAAGGCTCTGGGATGGGGGTCCCGGAGCCTTCTGCGCGCGGGCTCGAGCCTTGGCTCAAGTTGTTGGACCGGGGCATCTAGCCAAGGCGCCTCTGGTGCGGTCGCTGGATCCACGCGGGCGATGCTGAACTCTTACCTGGGCTGATGTCGGTGTCTCTGGGGGGACTATCGGCAGGTCGATGGTGGGTCTGTAGCGATCACCGCGAAAAGTTTTTGGTCTCATTCTTCGTAGTCCCTGACGTGCTGCTGCGCGCGCGCCTGATCGTGACTACTGCGGTCGTCCGGCTGGGTGATTCTTGGTGGCTGTCGAGCACGATGTGGCGGACTCAACCACGCCGAGAGGGTCAGCGGCAGGGCACAGGACATTTCGCGACGTAGACTCAAAGAACGCTTTACCGCAAACCGTGCTTTACCGGCGTCCAGCAAGGAGTTCCCCACCGTGATCCGGTTCGACAACGTCACCAAGCTCTACGCCAATCAGGCGCGGCCGGCTTTGGACAACCTGTCGGTCGAGATCGACAAGGGTGAATTCGTCTTCCTCGTGGGGGCGTCCGGCTCGGGCAAGTCGACCTTCTTGAAGCTGTGCCTCAAGGAGGAGCGGCCCACCAGTGGGGCGATCCACGTCGCAGGCAAGGACCTCAACCACTTGTCGCGGTGGAAGGTGCCAGCGCTGCGGCGCCAGGTCGGCACGGTGTTCCAGGACTTCCGGCTGCTGCCGAACAAGACCGTTCAGCAAAACGTTGCCTTCGCCCTCGAGGTGATCGGACGACCCACCAGCCACATCAAGAAGGTTGTTCCTGAGGTGCTCGATCTCGTCGGGCTCGAAGGTAAGTACGACCGCATGCCCGACGAACTCTCCGGTGGTGAGCAGCAGCGCGTCGCAGTTGCGCGCGCCTTCGTCAACCGCCCGATGATCCTGATTGCCGACGAGCCCACCGGAAACCTTGATCCCTCCACCAGCGTTGGAATCATGAAGTTGCTCGACCGAATCAATCGCACTGGAACCACAGTGGTTATGGCCACGCACGACGCCGCAATCGTCGATCAGATGCGCAAGCGCGTCATCGAACTCGAAGGTGGGCTGCTAGTGCGAGACCAAAGCCGCGGTGTCTACGGATACGCCCGCTAGCCCTGCTCGTATCCGGCATCTGACGACGTTAGGACCCCACACCGATCATGCGCGCAGGACTCATCTTCGACGAAGTAGGCATTGGCCTTCGTCGTAATCTCACGATGTCGATTGCGCTCGTCATCACGTTCGCGGTGTCGCTAAGCCTGCTAGGCGCAGCGTTGCTCGTGCGGGACCAGGTCGATGTTATGAAGGACTACTGGTACGACAAGGTCCAAGTCTCGATCTTCTTGTGTACCAAGAACTCTGACACTCCCAGTTGTAGCGCGGGTGCGGTCACTAGCGTGCAGAAGGACCAGATCAAGGCCGACCTCGAATCGTTGAAGCCACTGGTCCAAGAGGTCTACTACGAGTCAAGTACCGAGGCATACCAGCGCTTCAAGGAGCAGTTCAAGAACTCCCCAATCGCGCAGAACGCCAGCCCTGACGCACTCCCTGAGTCCTTCCGGGTGAAGCTGGCCGATCCCACCAAGTACGACGTCATCGCCAGCGCCTTCCAGGGCCGGCCTGGCATCGACAACGTGGTCGATCAGCGCAGCCTGCTCGACAAGTTCTTCCAAGTGCTCGGCGGGCTGCAGAAGTTGGCGCTCGTTATTGCCGGAGCCATGATTTTGGTGACTGTGTTGCTCATCGCCAATGCCATGCGGGTAGCCGCATTCAATCGGCGCCGCGAGACCGGCATCATGCGGTTGGTTGGCGCGAGTGACTTCTACATCCAGATGCCCTTCCTGCTCGAGGCTGCGATCGGTGCCGCGATCGGTGCTGGGCTTGCGGCACTGGTGATGGTGGGTACCAAGATCGTTTTGATCGATCGGATCTTGACCCCGCAGTTCACGATCACGCCATTCATCGGTTGGGATGCCGTGGTGCGGGCGTCCTTGATGCTCCTCCTGACTGGTCTCGTGCTGGCTGTGGTCACCGCGTTCTTCACCCTGCGGCGCTACCTGCGCGTCTGATCGCCAGCCGCACTCCGCTGCCGGGTCGATCAAGGCCAGGCCCTCGGGCAAGGGCTCGTTCGCGCTGAGCGGGTCGTGCCTGGGTAGCGCTTGATGCGCCCGCCCGACCGTCCTCACCGAGGCGATCTTGGACGATTCTTGGACGAGTCGCTGACCAGTTCGTACCCATCTGCGGGTTATGTTGAAGAGTCGTATACCCCATCAGTCACATTAGTCACACCAGTCACGACCAACGAGGGAGGTCATCACCCGTGTACGCACGCGTGGCGAGGCCTTCGATGGTTGCTGCCGTCGCCTTCGTCGCGACCTTGTCGCTCGTGCTTGGTGGGGTGTCACCCGCCGCCGCGAATCACAAGATCGACCATAAAGTCGCGCAGGCTTCGGATGATCTTGCGGCTGCATCCAAAGCGGTAACCAAAGCCATCGCGGCTCTCGCCCGCGCTCGCAAAGAACTGCCCGCCGCTCAGGCTGAGGTGCTCACTGCCACCGCGTTGCTGGCGCAGGCGCAGGCTGATCATGATCTCGCGAGCGCCGCATCGACTCGAGCTGCCGACACGGCCAAGGTGGCCGCGCGCAACGTGGCCAAAGCCGAAGTTGCGATCGCATCCACTACCGGTCAGATCGGCGACTTAGTGCGCGCCGTCTACACCCAAGGGCCATACGTCGAGATGGCCGCGATTCTGAGCGCTGCGACGCCGTCAGATTTCCTCGACCAGCTTGAGGCGATCCGCGCGGTATCGCGATCCCAGAACCAGGCCCTGTCCGATCTACGGGTGGCTCAAGCCGATCTTGCTCTGGCTAGCGCGGTAGCGCAGCAGGCGACGTTGCGAGCTAAGGCCACGAGTAAGAAGGCGTCGAGCACGTTGAAGGTCGCAGCGAAGGCTGCGACCCGCGCTGCGGCTGCGAAGGCCAACGTCGAAAGAATCGTCAACTCGCGGACAGGCGCGCTCCGTGTGGCCGCCCGCGAAAAGGCTTCGGTAGCAAAGAAATACGCGGCTTTACGTGCAGAGCAACGGCGGATTCGTCGGCTTGAGCAGAACTCGAGCCACTACTTCAAGGGCAGACCGACGGGCAACCTGCGCTGGCCGATCCCTGGTGCAGAGATGGTTCAAGGTGTCGGGCCGCGTGTTCACCCGGTGTACGGGTATCGGTCGTGTCATACGGGTGTCGACATTCGTGGTTCGTCCGGAACCCCGATTCAATCACCGGCTGCGGGTGAGGTCATCTCGGTCGTCAATGGTGGTGCGTATGGCTTGCACACGATCATCAGCCACGGCAACGGCATCACCACCATGTACGCGCACCAGTCTCGAACAGCGGTGCACGTCGGCGAGATCGTCGCGCAGGGTGAGGTCATCGGCTACGTCGGCTCGACTGGTTGGGTCACCGGCCCGCATCTGCACTGGGAAGTTCACGTCAATGGCGTGCCCTTCGATCCCATGGGTTGGTTCGGTGGGCCTAAGGTCCCCGTCTCGTGCTGGGCTGGCTGACCTCATTAGCGCGGCTCAGACCGCGCTAATCACGTCCTAGACTTGCGCTCATGCCCTCCCTCATGACCGCTGGCGCCAGACGGGTTGCCCTCGTTGGCATCGTCGCGCTGGTTGCCTATGTCGCTGGGGTAGCCACCGGGATGTTGGGGTCACAGTCACAGTCACAGCCGCAGTCACAGCCGCAGTCGGTCGTTGCTGCGTCACGCGGCGTCCTTGATGAGGCGGCGGACAAGATTCTGGCTGATGCTCAGCACCCAGTCGCGCGCAAGCAACTCGATCAGGCCGCAATCGAGGGAATGCTGAAAGCTCTCGGCGATCGTTGGAGCACCTACTACGCCCCCGCTGACTATGCCTCCTTCCAGGACGGTCTCGAGGGTCGCTACTCAGGGATCGGAGTCTGGCTGCGTTTGGCGCAAGACGGCTCGATTTTCCTGGGCAGTGTGCAGACCGATTCGCCCGCATTTACCGTCGGACTCCTCGCTGGTGATCGCGTTGTCAGTGTTGACGGCGTGCCAGCAACTGGTCTGTCGTTGGCCGAGGTCGCATCAGCACTTCGCGGGCCACCCCATTCCAAGGTTCAGGTCGAGGTCTCACGCGACGGCAGTTCGCTGGTTGTCGAGGTTGATCGCGGTGACCTAGCCGCTAATGACGTCGTAGTTAGCCGACTCAAAGGTGGCGTTGAGGTAGTGCGGGTTGCGGCTTTTAGTCGTGGAGTAGGTGCCGCGGTCCGCAAGGCCCTTGCCGCATCGCCCGCAACCGATCAGCAGGCACCGGCTGGTGTCGTGTTGGATTTGCGCGGCAATCCAGGTGGGCTATTGCTAGAGGCTGTCGAGGTGGCCAGCGCATTCCTCAACGGTGGCGCGGTGGTGTCATATGAGAAGCGCGGTGAGCCAAGCCGCGAACTCGATGCGGTCGGGTCTGGCGATGCCACTGTGCCGTTGGTGGTGTTGGTTGACGAGGGCACTGCTAGTGCCGCCGAAGTTGTTGCGGCTGCGCTGCAAGACCGCAACCGCGCGGTGATCGTCGGTTCGCATACCTTCGGCAAGGGCAGCGTGCAGGAACCCCGTACATTGTCTGACGGATCGGCGATCGAACTCACGGTCGGTCGCTATCTGACCCCGTCGGGTCGAGCACTTGATGGAGTGGGCGTCGAGCCTGACATCTCGGTCACGTCTGGTGCGAGTTCAGTAACCGCCGAACTCCGCGCACTGGAAGTTCTTCGCGGTTTAGTCGCCGCCACGAGTAGTGCGCAGAGGGGGTAGTGCGATGACACGCGAGCAAGGCACCAAACTGATTGCGCAGAACAAGAAAGCGCGCTATGACTACTTCATTGAAGCCACCTACGAAGCGGGCCTGGTACTCACTGGCACCGAGGTCAAGGCCTTGCGGGCCGGGCGTGCGTCCCTCGTGGATGGGTACGCGCTCATCAAGGACGGCGAGGTGTGGCTGCATAACGTGCATATCCCTGAGTACTCGCAGGGCACCTGGACCAACCACGCCCCTCGACGTCAGCGCAAGCTATTGCTGCGCAAGGACGAGATCAGCAAGCTCGTGGGTAAGACCAAGGAGGGTGGCCTGACCATCGTGCCGCTCTCGTTGTACTTCAAGAACGGATACGCGAAGGTCGAGATCGCTTTGGCACGAGGCAAGAAGAATTATGACAAGCGTCAGACCATGGCCGAGCGGGATGCCAAGAAGGAGACGGCTCGCGCGATCGGTCGCCACTTGAAGGGCCGTACCTAGAGCCGACGACTCGGCTGCCGCCTACGATGAGGGCCAACACCACATCGGGCGAGGGAGCCTTTCAGTGAGCGACGCAGCAAGCGAATTCGACAAGATGCTTGATGGCTTCTGGCCTTACCGAAACAGCACTCAGGCTTATCGTCAGGTGCCTTCCGAGCCGATCGACCGCGCGGCTATCTACGCCGAGATCGCGTCATTCGCTGCGCTCGAGGACGCGCAGGGTGACAAGGGCACGGTGTCAGGATCGCTTTACAGCGGCGATCACGATCACTACGCGTTTCTCGGTGAGGTCTTCTCGCTGTTCTCGCATGCCAACGTGCTGCAACGCGACATGTATCCCAGCGCAACTAAGTTCGAGGCCGAGATCATCGCGATGACCTCGCACATCGTGCATGGCACGGGGATTGGCGTAGTCACGAGTGGTGGCTCTGAGAGTCTGATCACTGCGCTGTACTCGTATCGCGAGCACGCCGCCAAGACTCGTGGTGTCACCCGCCCCAATGTCGTCATCCCAGTAACCGCGCACGTTGCTCTCGACAAGGGTGCCCATTGGATGGGCATTGAGGTGCGGCACGCGCCGCTCACGGATTCCTATGTGGTCGATGTGGCCGCGATGGCGGCTCTCGTCGATGATCAGACCATCGCCTTGGTCGGCTCGGCTGCAAACTACGCCCATGGCTTGATCGATCCGATCGAGGCCATCGCCGAGTTGGCCCAGCAGCACGGCATCGGGATGCATGTCGACGGCTGCCTGGGTGGCTGGCTGCTGCCTTGGATCGAACGTCTTGGATATGACGTGCCGCTCTTCGACTTTCGCGTGCCTGGGGTTACGTCGATGTCGGCTGACACGCATAAGTACGGATACGCCCTCAAGGGGTCCAGCGTGCTCTTGTATCGCGACAAGGAACTGCGCGCCAACCAGTACTTCACCTACCCTGACTGGCCCGGCGGCCTGTATCTGTCGCCAGGGTTGGCCGGTTCTCGAAGTGGCGGCCTGATCGCATCGACATGGGCGGCGATGCTGGCGACGGGGGAGTCTGGGTACCTAACCGCTGCTGAGTCAATCATGCGCACAGCCGTGACAATTCGCGATGGGATTCGTAACAACTTCCCCGAGTTCGAGGTGATCGGTGATCCGACCTTCCTCGTTGCCTTCAAGGCTGCTGGTGATCTCGACATCTATCTAGTCAACGATGCACTCAAGGGCCAGGGTTGGCGGATGAACTCGTTGCAACTGCCTGCGGCACTGCACTTTTGCATCACACGCCCGAACACAGCTGACGGGGTGGCCGAGAGTTTCCTCGTCGCATTGCGTGCGGCAGTCGAGTACGCCCGTGAACACCAGGGTGAGCCAGCGGAATCTGGTGCGATGTATGGCTTCGGCGGTACACCGCAAGGGAACGCGACGATCGAAGCGATGATGTCGGGTGTGCTTGATGCCATGCACGAAGTTGCGCCCGCGATGCCTTCGGCTTGATCATGGCCGAGCGATGGATTCTCGCAGTTGACCTTGGCAACGGGGGGCCAAAGGTCGCTGCGGTAACGCTGCAAGGTGAAGTCCTCGCGACTGCCTCGCGCCCCGTCGCTGTGTACGTCGGTCTCGATGGCGCAGCCACGCAGGATGCGACCGAGTGGTGGGGCTGTGTAGTTGCTGCGGCGCGCGAGGTGATCGCACGTGCCAACGTCGACTCGAACGAACTACATGCGATCGCGATCACTGGACAGTGGGGTTCTACCGTTCCGGTCGGTGCTGACGGCGAACCCGTCGGCGATGTACTGCTGTGGGCTGACACTCGCGCTCACGATCTCGTACGCGATGTGATCGGCGGGCCGGTGAGCATGTCAGGAATCGCGCCGCACAAGGCTCTGCCTTACGTGCGACTTACTGGAGGTGCTCCTAGCCCGAGTGGCGCTGATCCCACCGGCCACTCACTCCTGCTGCGTGACCGAATGCCTGAGATCTATTCGCGCACAACCGTTTTGCTCGAGCCTGTCGACTACTTGGGAATGCGCTTCACTGGACGCGCAGCGGCCACACCAGCATCGATGATCCTGTCGTGGCTCACTGATAACCGACGCGGAGCGAAGTTCGGCTACGTTGATTCGCTGATTGTGCGGTCGCGGCGCGATCGAGCCAGACTCCCCGAATTGGTGCCCACTGGTTCGATCCTTGGACCGCTACTTGCGCAGGTTGCCGAGGAACTTGGAGTGATGCCGGGTGTCCCTGTGGTGTGCGGGATCCCTGATCTGCATGCCGCGATTGTGGGCTCGGGTGCAGTGGCTCCGTTCGAGACGCACATCGCGGTGTCGACCACCCAGTGGATTGGCGCGCGGGTGCCGTTCAAGCGCACCGACGTCTTTCATTCCATCGCCACCGTGCCTGGCCTTGATCCTGCGTATCCGTTGGTGGCTAACAATCAGGAGACTGGAGGGGCTGCGCTTCAGTGGTTGCGCGAGCAGATCGTGGCACCGAATGACGGACTCCTCGGTGGCGGTTCCGTCATCGGCGCCCGTGGTGCAGCCGATGACCATGTAGCGCCTTCGTTCGAGGACTTGTTGCGCTTGGCAGCGACAGCGCCGGCGGGCTGCGAGGGCGCACTGTTCATGCCGTGGCTCAACGGTGAGCGCAGTCCGGTCGAGGACAGGGATGCGCGCGGCGGATGGCTGAACGTGTCATTGCGGACCGACCGAGCGATGCTGGTGCGTTCGGTGCTCGAGGGGGTGGCGTACAACGGTCGCTGGCTGTTCGACGCCTACGAGAAATTCATCAAGGTGGCTGTGCCACAAGTTCGCATCCTTGGCGGGGGAGCGCAGAGCGATCTGTGGTGCCAGATCTATGCGGACGTCCTCAACCGTCGAGTCGAGCAGGTCGCCGACCCGCGACATGCCCAACTCAGGGGCGCTGCCTTGTGGGCGCGAATCTGCCTCGGCGAAATGCGGTTGGAGGACGTACCCGCACTCGTCCCGATCGCGAGAACGTTCGAGCCGACCGGTGCGGCGGCTTATGTCGATGGATATCGCGAGTTCAGTTCCCTGCACAAAACCTTAAAGGGCCTGTATCGCAGGCTGAATTCAGTTAGGTAAGCCAGCGGTCGAGCGCCTACACTCGTGCCACAACTGAACATGGGGGTGATCGGTTTCGACTTCGTCTGTCGTGACGGGAGAAGCGGGCCGAGGATGCTGGTTATCTCGAAAACGATCCAGCAAATAAACACAAGTGCCAATACATCGCGCACTGACTTCGCCCTCGCTGCTTAAGCGAGCCTGAAGTCCGTCAGCCCGGGGGCGTTCCCGCTCCGGTTCCTGGCGTCATCTAGGGGACTTACTGTGCCGCTCGGTTGCGGGGTAGCGCAGGACATCAAACAGTGACTGGGCCTGGTCGGCAGCTTGCCTGTGTGACTGCCGGGGCCGAGAAATACCAAGCAGGCTGCGCCCGGAGAAGACCCCGATCGCCAACGAAGGACGCGGGTTCGATTCCCGCCACCTCCACATGGGGGGGTAAGTAGAACTTCGCGATTCTGTAAGTAGAACTCGCGAGGCTGCTTACCCCCCGATTTCGTCCGGTTGACCGCGATGGCATTCATGTCCGTGGATCGTTAGCGAGCCGTTCTCCCTCGTCTGAGTCGTCATCGGCGCTCGACACGACCGGCGTTTTCTCTGTGTGGCTCGATCGCGGAGTTGGGGCGGCACCGTTTGTGGACGACGGTTTGTCGTCGTGAGTCATGGGGGGAGCCACGGCGGATGGCGGTTGGCCGTGGGCGTGCGGGCGGTGACGCAGGGA
>CAIXFH010000122.1 GCA_903918645.1 uncultured Actinomycetes bacterium
GGCGTCGCCTCGCTCAGGATGTTTACGGCGTCGGTCGTGCTGCGCGTGAAGACCACGACGTCATCCGCGCGCGCACCGACGAACCGTGCCACCCTCTCGCGTGCCTGCTCCACGTGCTCGCTCGAGCGGGCCGACTTCCAACCTGCGCTGCGGTGAACCGCGGCGTAGTAGGGGAGGAACTCGGTCACTGCATCCTGCACGCGGCGCAGGGACGGCGTGGTCGCTGCGTGGTCGAAGTCCCTGTGGCGAACCAGCTGGCCGTCTCTCAACGGAACGAGGACGTCGGAACCCACCAGCTCGAGCCCATGCTGCACGTGCCCTCCGGCGGTTGTTGATCCTCTGTAACTCAATCCCGACGGTAGGCCACCACGGGTCCGGCGGATTGGTCGTGAGATCAAGTCAACCGCCAGCCCTTGTTGGTAACAACGACAAGCGACCTGGCTGACGCGGCGTTGCGGTCGTGGGTCGGCACAACGCATTCAGCGATGCTTGTCGTCTGAGTCAGGCCGGTCGCGGCGGGGACCCGTAGCGTCTAGTCATCAACGTAAAAGGAGTCTCTGTGGACGACTGGTTCTCGCCCTTACGTACCATCGACCCGACCGACGAGGACTGGTCTGATCTCGCCCACTTCGGTGACGTCGTCGGTGACTGCGATCTGGTGCTCCTGGGCGAGGCCGGCCACGGTGACGGATCGACCTTCCTGGCCAAGACCCGGCTGATCAAGTACCTGCACCAGGTGCACGGGTTCGACGTGCTTACCTTCGAGGCCGGTTTCTACTCCTGCGAGAAGGCACACGCTGCCTTGATCGCAGGGGGCGACCCTTGGGCGGCACTCGATGAGGGGCTCCACTCTGTGTGGTTGACCGAGGAGCTGCGCGAACTCGTTGAGTACGTGGATGCGACATACCGTGAAGGTCGACCCCTTCGGATCGCTGGGTTCGACTGTCAGTTCTCGAGCATGGCCACGATCGAAAAGGTGGCGGACGATCTCGCGGGCTGGTTCACGGCGATCGACTCGTCGATTCTCACCGACTCCGACGTTGTCCAGCTCGACAGGCTGGCGAACTCATCGATTCCCTTCCGCCCTCAGCTCACGCCAACTGAGCGAGCCGAAGCGCGCCGTGTCCTGCACCGATTGCGGGACGTGCATCGCTACCGGCGGGAGGAGCTCGAGGCCGCCTGGGGGCGCGACACTACCGAGACCATCGGACAGGTCCTCCTCAACTTCGATGAGAACGACGAGTTCACCTGGTTCATCAACCGTTGGGTGAAGGACGCGCGAAGCCGGGCGGAGGGCGGTGTGATCTTCGGCGTCAACGACGGTGAGGACCTGTTCAAGGCCCTCTGGAACATCCGGGACACACTTCAGGCCGACAACCTCCGCTGGCACATGGACACCCGTTTCGCGGGACGCAAGGTCATCGCGTGGCTGGCTACCGGGCACGCGATCCACGGCTCACAGCTGATGCGGGCCGAGGATCCGGAGCGATTCAGCGGGCTGGTGACCATGGGGGACCTTGTGTCTGAGCGCCTCGGGAGGCGTGCCTACTGCGTCGGAGTCAACTCCCACGACGGGGTAGCCACATTGCCCAGCGGGATGGGTGATCTCCCCTCTGTGGAGAGCGGCAGCCTGGAGGATGTCCTTCATGGGATGGGCGCGCAGTACGCGTTCGCCGATCTGCGAGGGCTTCCCGAAGACCACGAGCTTCGGGCCCCGCGACCAGGGCGGATCTTCGGCAACCTCCCCAGAATCGTTGCAGATTGGTCCCGCGTCACTGACGGGGTGCTCTTCATCGACTCGATGGCGGCCTCGACGCCCAGACATGACCGATGACCCTCGTCCTTACTCGAACACAGACCGCTGCGGCGCTGGACCTCCCCTCGGTTGTCAACGAACTGGCCGACACGTGGTCGCACATAGCACCAGGGGAATCTGTGCGGCGCAGCTTGCAGGCGGGTCGCGCCGACGCGCATCTGGTCGCCGGCGCTGAGCTCGCTGGTGGCGGCAGCTGGTTCGTCGTGAAGTGCAACTTGTGGCTTGACGGCGCGCCAACCGGTGCAGTCCTGCTGTATGACGCCGAAACGGGACGCCTCGACTCCGTGATGGATGCGGCCGTCGTGACCCGCACCCGAACGGCCGCATTCACCGCCCTCGCGGTACGGCACTGTGCACCACTGAACCTGCGGAAGGCACTCATCGTAGGAACCGGTCGGCAGATGCCCGACCAGTTGGCCGCGTTGCGCCTGTCAGCTCCCACGTGCGAGATCACGGTGTGGGGTCGAGACAGGGAAGCCGCGCTCATCGCCGCAGACAAGCACGGTTTGGGGTTCGCCACCGGCTCACTCGATATCGCCGTGGCGGAATCCGATGTTGTGGTGTGTGTGACGCCCGCACGCGCGCCCTTGGTACGTCAGGAGTGTGTGACTCCGGGGACCCTGATCATCGCCCTGGGTGCGGACGCGCCGGGGAAGCAGGAGCTCGAGCCAGAGTTGATTCTTCAGGCGCGGGTGATCGTCGATGACGTCGACCAATGCTTGACCTACGGCGAGTTGCAGCATGTGGACGACTCGATCGCTAGGGAGCTCGTCGTCGGCACCCTGCGACAGGTAGTCGCCGGAGTCATCGACGCGCGGACCGGGGACCGAGACGTGATTGTGGTCGACTCCACCGGGACGGCCGCGCAGGATGTGGCAGCAGCTGTTCTGGCGTTTCAACGCTGCCGAGCACTGGGGCTCGGGCAAGAGGTGGACCTTCAGGGCTGAACGTCAGCCGGGCTTGCCCCTCGCGAACCATGCCCGCCGGCCCATCGGGCCTAGGCAATCGTCATCGGCGTCCAGCGCGGCGTCGACGGTAGAGACACGATGCGCCACGGCCTCCGTCAACCGATCACGGTCGTGCACCACGCCGTGGGCGACGACGTGGCGCGCCCGCGTAGGAGCTGTGACATCCAGCCGAGGATCCGAGTCGAGCAC
>CAIXFH010000123.1 GCA_903918645.1 uncultured Actinomycetes bacterium
CGAGACCACACCTGCATCGCACCCGGATGCGATCGACGAGGTAAACACACCCAAGCGCACCACGTCATCCACTGGGCCACAGGCGGTTTCACGTCACTAGACAACCTCGCACTCCTATGCGGACGACACCACTTCGCCGTGCACCACGAACACTGGGAGATCACCCCACGCCCAGGAGTACAACCACACGAACACGACTACTGGCAGATGCAACCACCCCAACCACCCACCTGGTAGGCCTCAAGCACTAGGTCATGGCGGTCCGCCTCTAGCGATCTTGTGATCCGCGATGTGGGGGCCGACGTTCAGAGTCGGAGTAAGCAACCCCTTGGACATGGGAGATATTGCATCTCGACCTGCGGCACCTCAGGCACTAATGTGATCTTTGATCTCAAATTACACGTTGGAGGCGATATGGCGATCGACACCGCAGCGCCCTTAAACGGGTTCGGCATCGACCCGTCCTCGGACCAACTCGAGGTTCTCGACGAGATCCAACATCGGGTGCTCTGGCTGGCTGCGCGCATGGTCGACTCGGCCAATCACGACCGACCCTCATCTGATGGAATCAAGGTCGGTGGTCACCAAGCATCAAGTGCAAGTCTGGTGACGGCGATGACCGCGCTCTGGTTCGCGCACCTCGATGAACCTGATTTGGTGAGCGTCAAGCCGCACGCATCCCCCGCATTCCATGCCATCCAATACCTACTCGGATTCCTCGACCCTCGCTACCTGACAACACTGCGCGCGAAGGGTGGCCTACAGGCGTATCCCAGTCGAACCAAGGACCCCGATCGGGTCGATTTCTCGACTGGCTCAGTGGGTCTCGGGGCGGCCGCGCCACTGTTTGCAGCGGCTACCCGTCGATACGTGGACTCCCATTTCGACGCACGCCCGGCGAGCCGGTTCATTGCGCTGCTAGGTGACGCCGAGCTTGATGAGGGCAACATCTGGGAGGCCATCTCAGATCCAGCGACAGAGGGCCTTGGCAACGTCATGTGGGTAGTCGATTTCAATCGGCAGTCCCTCGATCGGGTCATCCCCGGAATCCGCATCGGCCAATGGACCAAGCAGTTCGAGGCCGCAGGCTGGCACGTGGTCATCGTTAAGTACGGAGTGGCCCTCACCGCTGCATTCGGTCTCCCAGGTGGTCACCATCTGCAGGCTTGGCTCGACTCAATGCCCAACGAGCAGTACCAGTCGCTGTTTGCACTTGCGCCCGCAGAGGTGCGGGAGCGCTTCCTAGACGGCGCGCTACCGGGCGTTGCGGAGTTCTGCCAAAGCTATGACGACGAAAGTCTGCGCGCGTTGGTCACCGACCTTGGGGGACACGACTTGGCCTCCATGCTCGCTGCCTACCAAGCATGCGATGCCCAGACAGACCGCCCGAGCGTTGTGTTCGCGTACACCATCAAAGGCTGGTCGCTACCCCTGGCTGGCAATCCGCGTAACCACTCGGCGCTCATGTCAACCGAGCAGATCGATGCGATGCGGGCCGGGCTTGGGCTCTCCAAACACACCGAATGGGACCGCTTTCCAGCTGGCTCAGCCGCGGGCAAACTGGCCGATGAGCGAGGAAGGCACCTAACCCGGAGGCCCCGACGCCCGCAGAGTCGAATCGAAGTGCCGAGCCAGACCGGGCTTCGTCCCACCAAGCCAGTGGCCACGCAAGAGGCGTTCGGACGGGTACTCGTCGACCTATCTCGCGATGAACAGCTGCGTGCACTCATGGTGTCGACAGCACCAGACGTAGCAACATCGACGAACCTCGCCGGATTTCTCAATCGCACCGGTGTCTTTCGGCCAACCGAACAACGCAACTGGAGTGGCACCAGCGCGCTGCGATGGGAGGAGGGGCCACAGGGCCAGCACATCGAGCTGGGAATCAGCGAGATGAACCTGTTCCTACTTCTGGGGCAACTCGGGCTGAGTTGGGATCTGTCCGACCAGCCTCTGGTCGCAGTCGGCACGGTCTACGACCCCTTCGTGCTACGCGGCCTCGACGCCTTCATCTACTCGGTCTACTCGGGCGCGCGGTTCATAGTTGCTGGAACGCCGTCTGGAGTCACACTTGCCCCCGAAGGTGGCGCGCACCAATCCACCATGACTCCCTCGGTCGGTCTCGAACTTCCTGGCTGCACACTCATCGAGCCCGCCTACGCGGGCGCACTTGATTGGCTCGTGTGCGACGCAATGAGCCACATCGTCGCTGCCCCAGCTGGCGGGGCCGGACATGAAGATGGCGCGTACTACTTTCGGCTCAGCACGAGGCCGATCGATCAGAGCCCATTCGATGAGGCCATGACCCGTCTTGGCGAAGCGCTATTACGCAGGCATGTGC
>CAIXFH010000124.1 GCA_903918645.1 uncultured Actinomycetes bacterium
ACTGTGGGCGTCCCCTTGGGGGCGCCCATAGTCATGTGTTGGGCCGCTTGAGATTTGGGAGGAGGATGCGCAGCATCTGACGGTTCTCGCCGCCTCCGCCATGACTATGGGCGTCCTGCCACCGCGCGATTGCTGGCCCGGAATCTTGGTTGGGGCAAGGCCGTGCGTCATGCTGGCGCGATGAGAGCAGTGATGTTCGATACATACGGGGTGACCCCAGTTCTGACGGATGTACCCGAGCCGGAATGCGATGACGAAGGTGTCATCGTCAGGGTGCATGCCACAGGTGTGTGTCGATCTGATTGGCATGGCTGGATGGGGCACGATCCTTCGTTCCTGCCGATGGTGCCTGGGCACGAGTATGCGGGAGTGGTCAGTGCGGTCGGCCGCAGTGTGAGCCGCATCGCGCTCGGCGATCGAGTCACCGTCCCGTTCGCTTGTGGCTGTGGATATTGCGAAATTTGCGTCGCGGGCAACATGCACGTGTGCCGCAGCCAACTGCAACCCGGCTTCACCAGTTGGGGCTCGTTCGCTGACTTCGTTGCGGTGCCTTTCGCAGACACGAACATCGTCGTTCTGCCAGATGACGTGAGCTTCATCGACGCGGCCTCGCTCGGCTGTCGCCTCGCGACCGCCTATCGCGCCGTGGCCAAACGTGGCCGAATCGCGCCAGGTGATTGGCTCGCGGTGCATGGCTGTGGGGGCGTGGGACTTTCGGCGGTACACATCGCAGTCGCGCTCGGTGCACGTGTCGTTGCGGTCGACGTGTCAGCCGTTGCGTTGGAGGCCGCGCGTGATCTTGGCGCCGAGGTAGTGGTGCTGGCGGCGGATGGCGTTTACGTCGCTGATGCGATAGCTGAGGCCACCGGTGGGGGCGCTCATGTGTCGATCGATGCGTTCGGCTCGATCGCTACGATGCGGGCGTCGATCGAGTGCCTGCGGGTACTGGGCCGTCATGTGCAGATCGGCTTGATGTTAGGCGAGGCAGCCGATAGTGCGGTGTCGATTGGGCGAGTCATCGCCCGTGAACTCGAGTTGCTGGGCAGCCACGGGATGCCGGCGACCGACTACCCCGAACTCCTAGCTTTGGTGGCTTCCGGTGCTATCCAGCCCTCCACTTTGGTCGGTCGGGTGATCCCACTCGAGGCGGCAGGGGAGGCCGTTGCAGCGATGAGTACGCCTGCGATCGGTGCTGGGATGACGGTGGTGGATCTAACTTTGTAGCCAGGCGGCGCTTGGGTGGATCACACAGGCAGGAGGCCCCGATCAACGATTTCCGGTATGTGCAGCCTCATGGCTAGAATCTGCAGGTCGCCCAGGCTCTGCCTGGACGGGGCGCCCGTAGCTCAACGGATAGAGCATCTGACTACGGATCAGAAGGTTACAAGTTCGAATCTTGTCGGGCGCACGTTGTTTGAGACAGCAGCACCACAGAGCCGATCCGCCGACGGGCTGGGTCGGCTTTGTCGTTTCCCCAGGTCGGCAGCTTGCTCTGGGTATCGGAGCTGCGATCGACGGGATGATGATGATGATGACGGCGGGCGGGCGTCGCCTCGCGCGTTGAGACGTGTAGTACCAGGTCAGCGTGCCATTACTCGTGCCATTACTTTGTGCCATTACCGGGCCGAATCAGGGCGTCAGACGCCGAAAACCGTTGGTGTGATTACGCTCAACACACCACTCGTGAGGGCCTCGGGTTCGACTACGGAATCCCAGGCGTCCAAAACTGGATCAACTTCGGCTGGGTCGCCGTCGCTGCTGACTACCAAGGTCTTGGCACACCGGGCATTCATCAGTACTCGGTGAACCGCACAAACGCGATTGACGCAGTGACGATCGTTGGACTCGAGCATCCGACCGGGATGGGTGCCGCCCTTGCGGGATCTGTCTACCGTCGGGGCGCTCAGCTACCCTGGTCAATTTGAGTGTCTGATAACGTCAATGATGAATCGGATACTTGTTGCAGATTGTTGCGGAAAGTGATCCTTCGCCCCGCGCAAAAAGTCAGGAAAATGATGAGAATTGCTGTGATTGGCGCGTCCGCGGGGCTTGGGCTCGAGACCGTGAAGGGTGCACTGAGCCGAAACCACGATGTCACGACTCTTTCACGTTCGCACGTCAAAGTCGCTGACGACCGGACCGTTACTGAGGTGCTGGGGAGTGCCACCGAAGAGGCTGACCTCGCCCGTGCTATTGCCGGTGCAGATGCTGTCATTGTTACCTTGGGCCTTGCGAGCAATCGAGAGGTGACCACCCTGTTTTCGGACTGCGCCAAACTCTTAGCGAAGCTGAACGAGGCCGCGCCGTCACATGTTCCGTTCTTGTTCGTCAGTGGCTTCGGCGCCGGGGCGAGCCGCGATTTCGCGACGCCCATCGCGAAGCTGCTGCTCAAGTACGTATTGCGAAATTCCTACGCCGACAAGACGCGGATGGAAGAAATCGTCGCCAGCTCGAGCATGAATTGGATCGTCGTTCGGCCGGGCAGGTTGCTCGACGGGAAGCTCACGGAGAACTATCGGACCGAGAACTCCCTGTTTCCCGGCATAAAAATCGGCGGAATAAACAGGGCCGACGTGGCCGCATTCTTAGTGGACCAGGCGGAGAACCCTACTGAGCTGCGTCAGTACGTTGCGATCTCCGCCAAGTAGGACGTCGGCGATATCGTCACGCTCACCCTCGAGGTTACGTCCCCTTCGTAGCTTCGACCTGCTAACCGCCTAGCGTTAGCCACAGTTCGGACGACGATTCCTCGGAAGAACTCACCCATGACCTCGTACTTGCTTGATAGCCAACCGATCGAGACCTCGCTGACCGGTGCATTGGCTTTCCACATTCGTCATCGTTCTTACGACCT
>CAIXFH010000125.1 GCA_903918645.1 uncultured Actinomycetes bacterium
CGCACTCCTCTGTGGCCGACACCACTTCGCCGTGCACCACGAACACTGGGAGATCACCCCACGCCCAGGAGTACAACCACACGAACACGACTACTGGCAGATGCAACCACCCCAACCACCCACCTGGTTCCAGCAGTAGCGCGACCAAGTGCACCCCAAGCGTAGATTGTGCTTACTCGGCAATGAGATCAACGTAAGAACTCATTCATGCCACATGACCGGTCACGATCGCTGGGAGCGGCGAACGGTGACATCGGCTCGGCACTTGAATTCGGACCCACAAATATCCTTGTGCAACAGCGCAATACTGTCGAAGGCAGCGTCGAGAGCTTAGAAATCCGTCACTCCGGTATATCGGATGATGCTGATTACAGCGGTCCCGCTCTCCATGGGGCTAGCGAATCGACGCGAACCCCACCAACACACAGGTCGCAGCAGACAACAGCTAGAGCAAGGGCAATACCGCTGCCGATGTCGCGGTCGCACGCAAACAGGATGGCTTTGGCGCAGTCAGCGAGCCCGGCCATCCATCGCGTCGGCGATTGCAGCGGAATCACGCAGCGGATCAGCGCGCAGGCCAGCGACGACCCCGTCTTGATCAGCGGCACTGCGGTTCTGACTGAGTTTGGCCTTGGCCTCGATCCGGTCGATGTGCACGACTACGCCGATGATCGCCCTGAGCTGTCCGTCGATATAGGCCGAAGGTGCCTCGCTCACCGCCCACGGATCGGGGCGCCTACCCTCATGCAGGTCGGTCAGCGCGGTGACGATGCCTCGCAGCAATTCGGCGTCGCGCACGAGTTCGATAGTCCCGGAGAAATGCACCGCTGAGTAGTTCCAGGTGGGAACGACTCGACCGTGTTCGGCCTTCGCCGCGTACCACGACGGCGAGATGTAAGCCTGCGGACCACGCACTACGGCCAACGCACGCGCACCGTCGACCACTCGAGTCCACTGCTGATTGAGCACAGCGGCATGTGCGATCAGACGACCATACGGCCCAGCCGGGCTAGGGGCCCGATCCCATGTCACCGGGAGTAGCGACGACTCAGGTGAGCCATCGGAATCCACCGTGACAAGGTCGGCAGTAGCCAGCGCGCTGACCAACGCGGCGATCTCCTCGAGATCGTCCAGCGCAAAATGCGGCGGCACGTACATCGCAGTTACTCCGCAACGCCAAGACGCTCAAGCAGAAGCTCACGAACGCGTGCCGCATCAGCCTGACCGCGGGTTGCCTTCATGACAGCACCGACAATCGCGCCTGCAGCAGCCAACTTGCCGCTGAGAATCTTCTCGGCCACATCCGGCGCTTCTGCGAGTGCTGCATCAATCGCCTCAAGTAGCGGACCATCGTCGCTGACCACGGCCAGACCCCGCGTTGCCACAACGTCGTCAGGGGAACCCTCACCGGCGAGCACCGCTTCGATCACTTGCCGGGCGAGTTTGTCGTTGAGCGCTCCGGCGCCAACCATCGCTTCGACCCGAGCGATGTCGACAGGAGTGATCGGCAGGTCAACGAGTTCGACCCCACGTTCGTTGGCGATTCGGGTGACCTCGCCAACCCACCACTTGCGGGCTGCTGCTTGATCGGCGCCGGCGGCGACAGTGGCTGCAACGAGTTCCAGTGCACCTGCCTTGACAACGGCCATCATCTCGAAATCGCTTATTCCCCATGCAGCCTGAACCCGCGCCCGCAGAACCGAGGGGTTCTCAGGCAGTGCCGCACGCAGTTGCTCAACCCATTCACGTGATGGCGCGATAGGCACCAAATCAGGCTCAGGGAAGTAGCGGTAATCGTCTGCGTCGGATTTGGGACGTCCCGACGTGGTGACACCGGTGTCCTCATGCCAGTGCCGGGTCTCCTGCATGACCTTGTTCCCAGCACGCAAGATTGCGGCCTGACGAGTCATCTCGTATCGCACTGACCGCTCGACCGAACGTAGCGAGTTGACGTTCTTAGTCTCGGTCCGAGTCCCTAACGGCGACTCCGGCGACGGGCGAAGGGACACGTTAGCGTCGCAGCGCAGTGAGCCCTGCTCCATCTTGACGTCTGAAACACCAAGGCCGCGAAGGATTTCGCGCAGCGCTGTGACGTAAGCCTTGGCGACCTCGGGCGCGTACTTGCCAGTGCCAGTGATCGGCTTGGTGACGATTTCAATGAGCGGAATACCGGCACGGTTGTAATCAACGAGTGAATAGTCAGCGCCATGGATCCGTCCGGTGGCACCGCCCTGATGCGATGTCTTCCCTGTGTCCTCTTCCATGTGGGCACGTTCGATCTCAACGCGGAAGGTGCGCATGCCGTCATCGGTCTCGACCTCAACGTCGAGATAACCGTTGAAGCAGATCGGCTCGTCGTACTGAGAGGTCTGGAAGTTCTTGGGCATATCAGGGTAGAAGTAGTTCTTGCGGGCGAAGCGACACCACTCGGCGATCGAACAGTTGAGCGCGAGGCCGATTCGGATCGCCGACTCGACGCCTATCGCATTGACGACGGGAAGTGAGCCGGGCAGGCCAAGGCAGGTGGGGCAGGTCTGGGTGTTGGGCTCGGCGCCGAATTCGGTTGGGCAACCACAGAACATCTTGGTGGCCGTACCAAGTTCAACATGCACCTCGAGACCGAGCACAGGATCGAACTCGGCGATGACCTCGTCATAGGGAACTACCGGCTCAGTGATGGCAGTGCTCATAGCGACGGAGCCTCCTGAAGAATCGGGCGTCCCCAGTTGCTCAGCAGCGCCGCCTCGAGGGCAGCACCGACGTTGTAGAGACGATCGTCAGCCATGGCCGGTGCCATGATCTGCAGGCCGACTGGCAGGCCGTCTTCGGGCGCCAGCCCAGCGGGCAATGACATACCTGGGATCCCGGCGAGGTTTGCCGGGATCGTGGCGACATCGTTGAGGTACATCGCCAGCGGGTCGTCGAGTTTCTCGCCCAACTTGAACGCTGTGGTGGGCGCGGTGGGCGAGATCAGGACGTCGACCTGCTCGAACGCCGCCGCGAAATCGCGGGCGATAAGCGTGCGAACCTTCTGCGCCTGCCCGTAGTAAGCGTCGTAGTAACCGGCCGAAAGTGCATACGTACCAAGCATGATGCGGCGAATCGCCTCAGCGCCGAAACCGGCTGCACGAGTGCGCCCCATCACCTGCTCGACCGACGGATCACCATCGTCCTCACCGACACGAAGACCAAAGCGCATACCGTCGAACTTGGCGAGGTTGCTCGAACACTCACTGGGCAGAATCAGGTAGTAGGCGGCGAGAGCGTAGGGGAAGTTCGGGCACGACACCTCGACGACCTCGGCGCCCATACCAGTCAGCAACGCGACCGCTTCGTCAAACCGCTGTTGCACTCCTGCCTGGTAACCCTCACCACTGAGTTCCTTGACCACGCCGATGCGCATGCCCTGGACGTCAGCACGTAAAGCTGCACCCACGACATCGGGGACAGGTCCGTCAAACGACGTGGAATCGAGGGGATCGTGGCCCGCGATGGTGGCGTGCAGCAGCGCAGCATCAAGCACCGTTCGCGCACATGGCCCGGCTTGATCCAGTGATGAAGCGAGAGCCACCAGCCCGTATCGCGATACGGCACCGTAGGTCGGCTTGACCCCAACCGTCCCGGTGACGGCCGCGGGTTGACGGATCGAACCACCGGTGTCGGTGCCGATCGCGAGCGGTGCCTCAAACGCTGCAACGGCTGCCGCTGAGCCACCGCCCGAGCCGCCGGGAATGCGGTCCAGGTCCCACGGATTGTGGGTCGGTCCGTATGCCGAGTGCTCAGTCGACGAGCCCATCGCGAACTCGTCCATGTTGGTCTTGCCCAAGATCACAACCCCCGCGGCTTTGAGCCGAGCAGTGACCGTGGAGTCGTACGGCGGACGCCATCCTTCGAGGATGCGCGAGCCACACGTGGTCGGTATGCCCTTCTGGGTCATCACGTCCTTAAGCGCCAGCGGCACACCGGCGAGCGGGGAAAGGGTGGCTCCGGCAGCTCGCGCCGAGTCGACTGCGGCTGCGGCGGCGAGTGCGCCCTCAGTGTCGACGTGCAGGAAGGCGTGCACGCGTTCGTCAACCTCGCTGATGCGATCAAGGTGCGCCTGCGCGACCTCGACGGCCGAGGCTGCACCAGAGGCAACCGCAGCGGCAGTTTCGGCGGCGGTAAGCCGGATCAGATCAGACATCTCCGGCCTCACGCCTCGTCCAGGATCCGCGGCACGCGGAACCGATCGGATTCGACCGACGGAGCACCAGATAGGGCCTCATCGCTCGTGAGCGAAGGTCGGACCTCATCGGTGCGAAAGACGTTGACCAGCGGCAGCGGATGACTCATGGGCGGAATGTCATCGGCCGCGACCTCGGCCACCTGCGCGACTGCACCCAAGATCACTGCGAGTTGCTCGGCGTAATGGTCAAGGGACTCGGGCGGCAGGTCGATCCGGGCCAGGCTCGCGAGGTGCGCGACGTCGGCTCGCGTGATCGAAGGTGTGTCAGACAAGGGTCACTCTCTAACGCTGGACGGAACGGACGGAACGCTGGACGGAACGCTGGACAGGCCGCGGGATAGGTCGGCTGGATAGGTCGAACCCTACCGTGGCCACACGTGGCGACCTGCGCCAGACGTGAGGCGGCGACCTCTCAACCGCGCCCGCGGGCCGAATCGTCGGACACCGGCGGCCGGACGAGTCAGGGCGTACCGATTGTCGCGACAGCACGTGCCGCATCTGGCCCGTGTTCGAGCAGCACCACAAAACCCGATGCATCAAGGACCGGCCGCTCAAGGGCGATTGCCTTATCAAGCTTTGATCCGGCGTTCTCGCCCACGACAACGAAGTCAGTCTTCTTCGATACCGAACCCGACACCTTGCCGCCGGCCTCCTGCACGGCAAGGGTGGCGTCATCGCGCGACCACCCTTCGATCGTTCCGGTGATCACCACCGTGACGCCGTCGAGCGGACGAGGACCCGCAGCAACACGCTCCTGCGCCAGGCGCACGCCAGCGAGTCGCCACTTTTCGACCACAGCGCGATGCCAATCGACGCTGAACCAGTCGAGGACCGCCTCAGCAATGATCGAGCCAACACCATCGACTGACGACAACTCCTCAACGCTGGCGGCTGAGATTCGGTCGAGGTCGCCGAACTCTCGCGCTAACGCCTGTGCCGCTGTAGGTCCCACGTGCCGGATCGATAAAGCCACGATCACTCGCCAGAGCGGACGCGACTTCGCGGCCTCAAGCTCGACCAGCAACTTCTCGGCATTGGCAGTCAGCGGGCGCTCGGCCTCACCACCATCGCGGGTAAAGAACGCGCTCCCTCGCAGGTTCTCGGCGGATAAACCCAGAACATCGCCTTCATCGCTGATGACGCCGTCATCGAGGAGCGCAACTGCCGCCTTGAAGCCCAAGCCTTCGATGTCGAGCGCCCCACGAGAGGCCAGATGGAATACGCGCTCTCGCAACTGCGAGGGGCACGAGCGCTGGTTTGGGCAGCGAATATCGACATCGCTCTCCTTCGCCGGCGCCAAAGTCGTACCGCAAGACGGACACAGGGTGGGCATCACGAATGCGCGCTCGGTGCCATCGCGCTCTTCAACCACAGGGCCGAGCACCTCGGGTATGACATCACCGGCTTTGCGCAGGAACACCAGATCGCCGATGAGCACGCCCTTGCGGCGCACCTCTTGCTCGTTGTGCAACGTGGCCATCGACACCGTCGATCCAGCGACCTTCACCGGCTCGAGCACGGCGAACGGCGTGACCCGGCCAGTGCGCCCGACATTGACTTCGATGTTCAGCAGACGAGTACGCACAACCTCGGGCGGGTACTTGTAGGCAATGGCCCATCGAGGTGCCCGCGAGGTGGAGCCGAGCCGATCCTGCGTGGCTAGGTTGTCGATCTTGACGACAACGCCATCGATCTCATGCTCGACGTCGTGCCGATGCTCACCGAAGTAGCCGATGAACTCATGCACCTCGCGAGTGCTGGCGACCACTCTGGCGCGATCGCTCGTTGGCAAGCCCCAGCCCCGAAGTGCTTCGTACGCTTCGGCTTGCGAGGTTGGGGCGTGGCCGTTCCACACCCCAATTCCGTGCACGACTAGCTTAAGCAACTCAAGGCGACGGACGGCGCGGTCGAGGTCGAGTTGGAGTCGATCGATCGAAGTAGAACCGCGCTCGAGCGCAGATGCCAACTCGTCCTCACGACGATCGACGCGCTGTCGCAAGGTGCCGGCGCCAGCGTTACGAGCATTGGCAAAGGGCGTACGGCCGAGTGCGAGCATCTCATCGTTGAGCGCATCGAAATCGGCGAGTTGGAAGTACATCTCACCGCGAACCTCGACGAGGTCAGGCACCGGATGACCAGGCGCGGGGGTCAGGGTTCGCGGAATTGAGGGAAGGAATCGAACGTTGTAGGTGACGTCCTCGCCGGTACGTCCGTCGCCACGAGTAGCAAGGGAGCGCAAGCGACCGTTCTCGTAGACGATATCGACCGCGAGGCCGTCGACTTTGAGCTCGCACAACATGGGTGGACTCGAGCCAAGGTCCTTTTCGATGCGGGCGGCCCAGGCGTCGAGTTCGTCGAGGCTGAATGCGTTGTCGAGGCTGAGCATGCGCTGAAGATGCTCAACCGGCTCGAACATTTCCGAGCGCTCACCACCAACCTGCTGCGTGGGCGAATCGGCCGAAATGAGTTCTGGGTGAGCCGCTTCGAGTTCTTCGAGCTCGCGGTAGAGCCGGTCGTACTCGATGTCGGACAGGGTCGCAGCATCGCTGACGTAGTACCGGCGACGAGCGTCCTCGACGAGTTCAGCGAGTTCGCGCCAGCGCAGTGCCGGATCCTTACCGTTCGTCATCACCAGGCTCCTGATCACGCATGGTTCGCGCCGCCGACCGCAACCGCGGTAGGGCAGCACGTACGTAGTCCATCGATGCACCCGCGAGTCCGCAGGTCGGCGAAAGCATGACGGCATCGGCCAACGTGGCCGAGTCGAAACCGAGTCGCTGACCGAGTACTCGCACAGGTTCGACCGTAGCGATATCCCCCGACAATTCGCTATCAACTCCCGGAATTATCCCCGCAACAAGTCGAGTACCCGAGTCGACGAGCTCACCGATCCGGTCATCGTCTTTGGACGAGTGCCGCGTCAGGTCGATCGAGAGTGCATCAATCCCGGTACGAAGCAACAGTGCATGAGGTGGGCGCGCGGCACAGCAATGGATGGCCGCTGCGGCCCCTGCGGCATGGATCGCGTCGACAACCAAGGTCAGAGCGGTTTCTACAACAGCGGCGTCGACCGCGGCAATGCGCCACCGACCACTTTGTGTCGCGATTGATCCTTCGAGCACCGCGTTGATCGAGGGCTCGTCGATCCAGATCATGTGGGTCGCAAGCGGAATCCGGCGACGTAAGTCGGCCACGAGTTCGGTCGCTACCTGAGCCAACGCACCGGCAATATCGCGAGCCGCACCCTTATCGCGTAAAGCGCGCTCGCCGTAGTGCAGTTCGATGGACGCTGCCAATGTCCACGGACCAGCGATCGACGCCGCAGCAACTCCAGTGAAGGACGTCAGCCCTTCCTCCCATGCGTCGAGGTCTTCACCAACCCACGACCACGCTCGCCTTGCCTCACGTCCTGGGGCGTCGGCGAACCGCCAGCCATCCGGCGTGGTTTCCAACGCGAGATCGGGAGTGATTCGCGAGAGCATGCCACCGGTACGACCGATCAGGTCGCCGCCAGGCCCGCGCTCGGGCAACTCGGGCAGGTGCGGAACACCGTCGTCGCCAGCAAGTTCGTCGACGACAATCGAGACCGCCTCGCGGATCGAAGTACCGGGCATCGAGCCGACGGTAGTCGCTGCTGCCGGGCTCGGACGTCCACGCCCGAACGGTGCCACGGCGGGCACCACGCTCGCAGGGTCGACGGAACTGCGGTCAGACTCGCGGTCGCGCTTATCGTCGAGCACAACCGGAGGTTAGCCCGTCAGCACTATCGTCGTTGCCGTGGGAGTGCTAACGGACGTTGCGGAGTATGCCCTCACGCACGCCCAAGGCCGAGCCGGCGCAGACATCGTGATCGAAGGGTTGCCCGCTTCGCTGCCGCACTGGACCCAACTCGCAGCGGTGGGGGTCGGCGCAGTCAGCGGCGCCGCTTTCGCCGCGCGACGCGGGTTCGACGTGGTGGGAGTGCTCGTACTTTCAGTCGCCGCCGGGCTCGGCGGGCTACTCCTGCGCGACACACTGCTGCAGCGAGGTACCTCAGTGGTGCTGATCGACGGTCGTTACTTGATCATCGCGGCAGTCGCTGCAGTGATCGGATTCTTCTTCGCCGGATTGGTCGACCGCCTCGAGGTCGTGGTGGTGGTGCTCGACGCACTCGCACTGGGCATCTTGTGCACCGCCGGAGCCAACGCCGCGCTCGCGATGCGGCTGCCCCCGGTCTCAGCGGTGTTCATCGGGACGGCGACGGCGGCAGGCGGTTTGGTCCTGCGTGATCTTCTTGCCGGTGTCGCACCGGGAATCATGCGACCAGGAATCCTGTCGGCGGCCGCGGGCTTCATCGGTGCGGTCACCTTCACTCTGCTGCAGGTGTACTCGCCCATCTCGGCCGGGCAGGCACAGATCATCGTCGTACTGGTCGTGTTTGTGGTTCGCCTGCTTGCAGTGCAAAGAAAGTGGCGCACACGTCCGGCTCGCGACTTCACCGATCGGCTCTGGCAGGCGTGGGGCCGAAAGACCGATAAGCCCGATAAGCCCGACAAGACCCTCGAACCTGGGTCGATCGAATGATGATCATGAGCACGCCAGTGCACGACGTATTCACCCTCCCCGCGATCGTGAGCATCACCGCGGTTGTTTTCGGTGGCCTGTCCGGCGCACTGCACGCCACTCGTCGCGGGCTTGACTCCGTCGGCATCTTCACCATCTCGCTACTGTGTGCCGTGGGTGGCGGCGTCATCCGAGATGTCTTGTTGCAGAACGGAATCCCAGCCTTCCTCGTCAACCCGCTCTACCTAGGACTCGCTGCACTGGCCGCCCTAGTCGGCTACTTTCTGGCCAGTGTGATTCGCATCGTGCTCCCCGTGATGCAGATCGTCGACACGCTTTTGCTCGGCTCGTGGGTACTCCTTGGCGCCGAGAAAGCCCTACAGGTCGGGCTCACCTTCTCGGCAGCGGTACTCCTCGGCGTGATCACCGCGACCGGTGGGGGCCTCATACGCGACTTGCTCTGCCATGAAACCCCAGCGATGGTGCGGCCCGGTGAGTGGTACGGCTTCGTGACCATTGTCGCAGCGTTCGCGTTCGTACTCATGGTGACTCGTGGCGTTCCGCTCACCATCGCGGAGATCAGCACCATGGTTATCGCCGCAGCCATGCGGATCGCAGCAATCCGATTCGAATTGCACACTCCCACCGCATACGACCTGTGGGGCGATCTCGAATCTCGAGTCAGCGCTGGACTCGAACGCTCACGACGGTCGCAGGAAATTCGTCAACGCAAACGGGCACGAGCCGCTACTGACGCGTCGCGCGGGTGATGGTGGCCGAGCCGATTACGCGAGTACCGTCGTACATAACCATCGCCTGACCAGCCGCAACTCCGCGAAGCGACTCACCAAGAAGTGCAACGACGCCATCACCGAGCACATCAACGTCAGCGGGGACGGTATCGCCATGGGCGCGCACCTGCACCCTGGCCGCGGTGACCCCGGTGATCGCCGGACCGCTCCAGCGCGCCTTGTCGCCATAGATCAAGTCGACGTCAAGCAAAGTCGGCGGGCCGACAAGCACTGTCGATGACGCGGTGTCGACCTCTATGACGTACCGGCGAGCACCATCGGGAGCCGGACGTCCCAGACCCAGGCCACGCCGCTGCCCGACCGTGAAGGCGAATGCGCCGTCGTGCTGCCCCAATGGCTCACCACTGACCGCGTCGACGATCTCGCCAGGGGCATCGCCCAGGCGCGAGTGCAGCCAGCCTGAGGTATCGCCATCAGCGACGAAGCAAATGTCGTGACTATCTGGCTTGTCAGCGACGAGGAGTCCGCGACGTGCGGCCTCGGCCCGAACCTCGTCTTTGTGCGTATCTCCGAGTGGAAACATGGCACTCGCGAGTTGCTGCTCGTCGAGAACTGCGAGGACGTAGGACTGGTCCTTACCTGGGTCGACTGCTCGATGCAGTTCACGACCATTTTCAGAGTCGACGATTCGCGCATAGTGGCCGGTGCAGACGGCGTCGAAACCGAGTGCGAGAGCTCGGTCAAGTACCGCGGTGAACTTGATCTTCTCGTTGCACCGAAGGCACGGGTTGGGTGTTCGACCAGCGGCGTACTCAGCGACGAAGTCGTCAATGACCTCGTCCTGGAACCGCTCGGACAAATCCCAGATGTAGAACGGAATACCAAGAACATCGGCGATGCGACGGGCATCGTGGGAATCCTCGACCGTGCAACAACCGCGCGACCCATTGCGCTCAGCCGCAGGGGATCTCGACAGCGCTAAGTGAATAGCAACGACCTCGTGTCCGGCGTCCACTGCGCGCGCCGCCGCGACAGCTGAATCGACTCCGCCAGACAGCGCGGCAATGATCCTCAGTGGAGCTGCTGGCGACATCTCAGCGGGCCGATCCGGCACGACGTGCACGCTTGACGATGCTCGGCAATACCTCAACAAGACAATCGATGTCGGCCTGGGTTGAGGTGTAACCAAGGGAGAAACGCAACGAGCCGCGGGCCGTGAGCGGGTCAAGGCCCATTGCCAAGAGCACGTGGCTTGGTTGCGGCACCCCGGCGGTACAGGCGGATCCACGCGAACATTCGATACCGGCTGCGTCGAGCAGGAGCAGCAATGCGTCGCCTTCGCAACCTTCGAACGAAAGATTGGCGATGCCGGGCAAGGAGTTGATGGGATCGCCGTTGCGTGAAACTCCGGGAATCGAACCCAGGACTCGCCGCACTAAGTCATCACGCAGCGCCCGAGTCTGCGCACCACGCGAATCTCGGTCGCCAACAGCCGCCGTGATAGCCGCTGCGAGGCTCGCAATCGCAGGCGTATCAAGGGTTCCGGAACGAATGTCGCGCTCCTGCCCACCACCGTGTTGCAGTGGCACGAGATTGATCCCCTGCCGCAGGACGAGCGCGCCCACACCGTGCGGGCCACCCAACTTGTGGCCGGAGAGGGCCAGTGAATCCACGAGCGCCGCATCAACCGGCAACTGCCCAACGGCCTGAACACCGTCAACATGCAGTGGCACTCCCGCCGCGGCGCAAAGCTCTGCGATTTCCGCGATCGGCTGCACAGTGCCGACTTCGTTGTTGGCCCACATAACCGTGACAAGAGCGATGGAATCAGGATCGAGAGCGAGTTCGGCTCCGAGTGACTCAAGGTCAACGCGGCCCAGGTGGTCGACTCGAAGCCACACAACCTCGGCGTCCTGTGTCTTGGCCAGCCATTCGACCGGATCCAGGACCGCGTGATGCTCCACTGGGGCGCACAAGATTCGCAACCGTCGAGAATCCTCAGAAACGCGAGCGCGATACAAGCCCTTGATCGCCAGATTGTCGGACTCAGTTCCACCGGAGGTGAAGATCACATCGCGTGGTTGAGCGCCCAATGCGGCAGCGATCGACTCGCGGGATTCCTCAACGATGCGCCGGGCCCGTCGCCCCGACGCGTGCAGCGATGAGGCGTTACCCACCCGCCCCATCTCAGCGACCATGGCGGTAACCGCTTCAGGGCGCATCGGAGTGGTGGCCGCATGGTCGAGGTACACCAGTGATTCGGACACCCCGTGAGTGTACGACAGCGCAGCCGACCACTTCCCAGTCAGCAGGCCGCTAGGTCGTCCTACTGGCTGGCGGACCTGACTGCGGGGGTTAGCCCTTGCGCTTGCCGATCTCCTCAGTCAACTGCGGCACGACGGCAAACAGATCGCCGACCACACCGAAATCGGCGAGCTCGAAGATCGGTGCTTCTGAATCCTTGTTGACCGCAACGATCGTCTTGCTGGTCTGCATGCCCGCGCGGTGCTGGATCGCACCTGAGATGCCATTGGCGATGTAGAGCTGCGGGGACACGGTCTTGCCGGTCTGCCCCACCTGGAACGCGTGCGGGTACCAGCCAGCGTCGGCTGCTGCTCGCGATGCGCCAACCGCCGCGCCGAGTGCATCGGCGAGCGCCTCGATGACAGTGAAGCCCTCGGCCCCACCGACACCACGCCCACCCGAAACGACAATGGCTGCCTCAGTCAGATCAGGGCGACCCGACTTCGCTCGCGGCGCGACGTCGGTGATGCGCGCACTGGTTGAGAGGGCCCCGTATTCGACCGAGACCTGAACAACCGCTGGTGTGGTCAAATTTTCGATCGGCGCAGTTGCGTTGGGCTTCACCGTGATGATGGGCGTGCCGTGAGTGACCTTTGATCCGATGATGTACGACGCGGCAAACGCTGACTGCGTGGCGATGCCGTTCTCGTCGACGTCTGAGGCGTCGGTGATGATCCCGGAGCCAAGGCGGATCGAGGCACGCGCCGCGATTTCCTTACCTTCTGATGTGCTCGTGATCAAGATGGCGCTCGGCGATGCCTGCGCCACAACAGTAAGCAGCGCATCGGTTTTCGTGGCTATGAGATAGCCGTCGATTTCAGCGTCAGCGACGACATACACCTTCTCGGCGCCAAAGCGGCCGAGGGTCTCAAGCGCATTGTCGAGCCCGGCGCCTAGAAACACAGCCGACGGTTCGCCCAGACGGCGTGCGATGGTCAGCAGTTCAGTGGTGGTCTTGCGGACGGACCCGTCGAGATGATCGACAAGAACCAGGACCTCAGCCATACGAAACACGCCCCTCTAGATGAACTTGCCGGAGGACAGGAAGTCGGCGAGCTGCACGCCGCCGTCGCCCCCATCGGGGATGACCGTGCCCGCTTGACGCGGCGGGCGCTTAACGATCGAGTCGACTACCGACCATGCGGCACCGAGGCCAACCACAGCTGGCTCAATACCGAGGTCGGCCAGCGACCAGGTTTCGACCGGCTTCTTCTTGGCAGCCATGATCCCCTTGAAGGAGGGGTAGCGGGCCTCACCTGTCTGGTCGGTGACACTGACCAGAGCGGGAAGTGATGCGGTGATGGTGGTGGATGCTTCGTCGCTGTCGCGGCGGATCGTCACCTGCCCGCCCTCAATCGCGACCGAGGCCGCGAGCGTGAGCCCCGTGATGCCAAGACGCTCCGAGAGCATCGCCGGGACGACGCTCATGGTGCCGTCGGTGGAAGCCATGCCGCAGATGACTAAGTCGGGCTCGAGTTTGCTAATAGCGGCGGCGAGCACCAGCGAGGTTGCGATGGCATCAGACCCGTGAATTGCCTCGTCGACAACGTGGACACCAGCGTCGCCACCCATCGACAGCGCCTTGCGCAGCGCCTCAGATGCCGCTTCCGGGCCCATGGTGAGGTAAGTGATCTCACCCTCGCCAGACTTCTCAACCACCTGAAGTGCCTGCTCAACCGCGTATTCGTCCAACTCGGAGAGTCGGCCATCGACGGCGGCGCGATCAGTGGTGGTGTCGGCAGCGAACGAGCGGTCGCCGGCGGCGTCCGGAACATGCTTGACCAAGACGACGATCTTCATAAATGTGTACTCCGCTCGACCAACGCGAAGCCGTGCCGCGCGATGGGTGTCTTTGTGATCCGGGAATCGAACTCTCACATCGTAGCCAGTGCACTAAATCGCGCCTGATCTACCTAGAGGTGAGGCTAGCGGCGCGATCGGGCCACAGCCAGATCACAACGCCCGATGAGACCGATCGCACACCTCAAGGTGCGCTACCTATGAACTCGGCGCACCGAATCGGTTCGCGCCTGGCGTACCAGGCAGCAGAGTGAAGATGAAGACGACCAGGCTTCCGATGGGCACCCAGTTCAGCAGATACCACCAGCCAGAACGGTCGGAGTCGTGGAGCCGGCGCACAGCCAGAGACAAGGTGGTGAAGAACATCACCAGCAGGAGAATGAGCCAGGCAATCACGAAGACGACCAGCAGCGGCGTTACCTGGAAATCACTGCCAGCAAAGGGATCGTCGGTGCTCGCGGCCGGATCCAACATGGCCGTCTGCATCGAAGGCGGGACGACCGCGAAGATAAACAGTAGATAGGGCACGAGCAGGACCAAGAAGGTGAATAGCGCGAACCACCAGTATTCGCCCAGGGTGGCTCGCCCACTGTAGTCAGACCATTTCGCGAAGCCACGCTTGATGGATTCGCCGAAGCCAAACTTGCGATTGGGGCTGACGGGTGGAGTCTGGGCCCACTGAGTGGGCGGAGCCGGCGGAACAAAAGCCGGCGGAACAAGAGGAGTCGGCACAGGCGCCTGGATCGGCACGACCAGCACAGGCGGCACCTCGGCGGCCACTGGCTCAGAGGGGGCGATGTGACCGGTCCACTCCAGCCCATCCCAGTAGCGAAGCGAGGTCTGATCCCACGGATCCGGGTACCAGCCAGCAGGAGTAGCCCCCTGCGATTGTCCCTGTCCGCCATCAGATTGCGACATCAGCATCTCCACTCGATCACGACCGTCAATGCGGTCATCGTCAACAATTCTCCATCGTCACCGAGAGCCAAGCTCAGGTGAAGATGGCCTTACCTGGTCCGTTCTCAATGAACGAATCCATCCCGATCTTGCGGTCGTCAGTGGCGAACAACGCCGCGAACTTCACGCTTTCGAGTTCGAGCCCAGCATCGAGATCGAGGTCAAGACCCTGATCGATCGATTCCTTCGCAGCGCCAAGCGCAGTCATCGACCCCCGGACGAACTGCTGGGCCATCTCCACTGCAGTGGAGTAGACGTCCTCAGGAGGTACAACTCTATCCACGAGACCTATGCGCAAAGCTTCTTCAGCATTAACGAAACGGCCCGAGAAGATCAAGTCCTTAGCCCGCGATGGTCCGATCAATCGGGTGAGCCGTTGAGTTCCGCCGGCACCGGGAATGATCCCGAGCAGAACCTCTGGCTGTCCGAACTTGGCATTTGCAGCAGCGACTCGAAGGTCGCAGCACAGACTCAGTTCGCAGCCGCCGCCGAGCGCGTAGCCGTTGACGGCAGCGATGGTCGGCTTGGGAATGCGTGCAACCGCCGAGAACGAGACCTGCAAAGCCACCGAGCGCTCAACCATCTGCTCGTAGTTCTGATCGGCCATCTCCAAGATGTCGGCGCCAGCGGCGAACACCTTCGGGCCGCCGTAAAGGATCACGGCTCGGACATCGGACCGCTGCGCCGCTTCGAGCGCCGCGAGCCGGATCTCTTCTTGCACTTGGAACGACAGCGCATTCATCGGCGGGCGGTCGAGCAGGATCGTGCCAATACCGTCCTGCACCTCGAGGAGAACCAACTCACCCATCGCGCCACCTCCGGCCTGCCTCGCAGTGTGCGACAGCAGTCTGAGCCTAACTGCCAGCCATCCCGGTACGACGGCAAACCCGCTCGAGCGGCAGACTTACACCCCCGGCAGGCACACTGACTATGGCTAGTTGACTAGAACGAGAGAGGGGTACCGATGGCAGCCACAAGTTCGCGTGGCGCCACCTGGACCCCTGAAGGACTACTCGTGGCAGTGCACGCGCCATCGGCTGAGTTGATCGAGGTTTGCCTCTTCGTCGACGGTAACGAGACTCGGGTTCCGCTCACATCGCGGCAGAACGGTTTGCACCAAGGGTTGATCCCGAATGTCGACGTCGGCACCGAATATGGACTCCGCGCACATGGGCCGTGGCATCCCGAGAGCGGCCTGCGGTTCAACCCAGACAAACTCCTCATCGATCCCTACGCCCGCGCGATCAACGGATCAGTAACGTGGAGCGAGATCTTGCTCCCGGGCAGCAGCGATGGTCGCGAGCCAGATTCGCGGGATTCTGCCGCGTTTATGCCGCGCGGTGTCGTAGTACGCGATGACTTCGACTGGGGTCTTGATCACGCCCCCCTGACCTCTTGGTCAGACACGGTGATCTACGAGATGCACGTCAAAGGCTTCACCGCGACGCATCCCGACATCCCGGAGGCTCAACGCGGCACCTACGCCGGCTTAGCCCACCCGGCAGCAATCGAGTACTTCACTCGACTCGGGGTTACCGCCGTCAACCTTCTGCCCGTGCATCATGTCGCCCCCGAGGCAGCACTCGCCGCACGCGGACTTCCCAACTACTGGGGCTACAGCACGTTGGGCTTCTTTGCACCGCACGCCGAGTACTCGAGCGATCACCGGCCCGGGGCACAGATCGCCGAGTTCAAATCGATGGTGGCCGCACTACACGCTGCTGGGATTGAAGTGATCCTCGATGTCGTCTACAACCACACGTGCGAGGGCGGAATCGATGGGCCGTCACTGTCGCTTCGCGGACTCGGCGAACGCGACTTCTACAAGCTCAATCATGAAACCGGTGCCTACCTCGACATGACCGGGTGCGGTAACACACTTGATGTCGGTCGACTCGATGTCATGCGCCTCGTTCTCGACTCGCTGCGGTACTGGGTCACTGAGATGCACGTCGATGGATTCCGCTTTGATCTGGCGTCCACCCTCGCCCGTACCCACCACGATTTCGATCCGCACTCGCCCTTCCTGGCAGCGATCCATCAAGATCCGATCCTGCGTAGCGTCAAACTGATCGCAGAGCCGTGGGACCTCGGTCCGGGCGGCTACCAGCTCGGCTCGTTCGGTGAGCCTTGGTCTGAGTGGAACGACAAGTACCGCGACGACGTGCGCGCTTTCTGGCTCGCCTACCCCGGTGCAACGGGATCGCCCGCTGACATGGGCTCGCGGCTCACGGGCTCGCAGGACGTGCTGTGGCGCCGCACGCCCACGGCGTCGATCAACTTCATCACAGCACACGACGGCTTCACACTGCACGACCTAGTTACTTACAACCACAAGCACAATGAGGCCAATCAGGAGGACAACCGCGACGGCTCAGATCACAACCGTTCGTGGAATCACGGCACCGAAGGCGAATCGGCTGACCCCGCGATCATCGCCTCGCGAGCGGCCACCGCACGCGCGCTACTTGCCACGCTGCTGCTCTCGACCGGAGTGCCCATGCTGTCCATGGGGGATGAACGTGGGCGCAGTCAGAACGGCAATAACAACGCGTACTGCCAGGACAACGAGATCTCATGGGTCGATTGGGCGCCTGAGGCAACCGACCACGACCTGCTCGCGTGGACCAAAGCACTCATCAAGTTACGACTCGATCACACGACTCTTGGGCGCGATGTGTTCTTCGCTCCGCACGACGACACCGCACCTGCCCGAGCCGACCTTCGGTGGCTGTGCGCCGACGGCACACCGATGACGCATTCGGACTGGCACAACCCCAACACCAACACCCTGGTCATGGTTTTCCACGGGGCTACAACTCCCGACTACGACATAACACCGACTGCGGATGCGACCTTGGTCATCGCCCTCAACCGCGCAGCAACCCAAGTCGACCTCACGTTGCCGAACACCGCGAGCGGGCGACTCTACCGGCGCATCCTCGATACGGCGCTGAGTCGTCCCGACACCGGTTCGCTCAATGTCGGGGGCCGGCCCACACCGCTAGCACCAAGGTCAGTCACGGTCTTCCAGATCGACTAGCCACAAACCCACTCCGACAGCAACCATGACAACCGCTGGCGGCCAGCCCTACTGGTCGGTGGGCGGCCCATTGGTGACAGGTACAGCCTGCAGGCCGAGTTCGGCACCATCGTGCAGGCCAGCGTGGGTCGGTAAGACGCGCACCGTGTAACCAAACGGCCCGGTGTCGGTGAGTTCACGAACGATCTCGTAACGCCAACGATTGCCTTCGTACTGCTCCGCTGCGGTGAACCCAGTTGTGTCAGGCGAGACGATGCGATCGTTGTGATCGACCCGACCACTCACCAGCTGCACGACCACATCGTCGGGGGCTAGTGAGCCGAGCGCGACGAATGCGCGCACAGTCAACTTCTGCCCGTGCTCAGGGGAATCTCCGATTCCCGATGCCTCGATGTGCTCGACTCGGACACCCGGCCACGCCGCACGAACCCGCGCGGCGTAACCAGCAAGATCACGAGCCAAGGCGAAGTTGTCGGCCGCAACCTCGCGCGAAGAAACCGCAGCTGGGGCATACAGCAACTGCACGTAGTCACGAACCATTCGCGATGCGAGAACCTTTGGCCCCAACGTGGCCAGGGTGTGCTGCAGCATCGAGATCCAGCGCATCGGCAGGCCGGCAGAATCGTTCTCGTAGAAGCGAACCGCGACACTCTTCTCGATGAGGTCATATAGGGCCGCGGCCTCAAGATCGTCGCGACGATCCGGATCGGCAACGCCATCGGCAGTGGGTATCGCCCAGCCGTTCTCACCGTCATACCACTCGTCCCACCACCCGTCGAGAATCGACAGGTTAAGGGCGCCGTTGAGCGCCGCTTTCATCCCTGAAGTGCCGCAGGCCTCGAGCGGACGCAACGGATTGTTGAGCCACACATCGCAACCCGGGTAGAGCAGGCGTGCCATCCCAATCCCATAGTTGGGCAAGAACACAATTCGGTGGCGCACTGACGGATCGTCCGCGAACTCGACGAGCTGCTGGATCAGGCGCTTGCCACCATCATCAGCGGGATGGCTCTTGCCCGCGATCACCAACTGCACCGGTCGCTGCGGGTCGAGTAACAAAGCCTTGAGCCGCGCCGGATCGCTGAGCATCAAGGTGAGCCGCTTGTAGGACGGAACGCGTCGGGCGAAGCCAATGGTTAGGACGTCGGGGTCGAGTACATCGTTGATCCAACCGAGTTCAGCATCCGATGCTCCACGCTGCACCCAGGATGCGCGCAGCCGTTGACGCACATCTGCGACCAGACGCTCACGCAACACTCGCTTGGTGGCCCAGAGTCGATCGGGCGCTATCTGACGAGCCGATTCCCAGCCCACTTGCTCCTGTGCGTTGTCGAGGCCGACGTTTTCGGCGAGCAAGTCGCGAATCTCGGTGGCTACCCACGACGCGGCATGCACGCCATTGGTAATCGAGGCGATCGGCACCTCATCGGTGTCGAACCCAGGCCACAGCCCAGCGAACATGGTTCGGCTCACCTGGCCGTGCAGGGTGCTGACTCCGTTGGCGCGCTGACCAAGACGAAGCCCCATGACAGCCATGTTGAACATGGTCGGGTCACCTTCGGGAAAGTCTTCTGCCCCAAGGGAAAGGATGCGTTCGATCGGCACACCCGGCGCACCGTTATCGCGTCCGAAGTACTGCTCAACGAGCTCACGCGGGAAGCGGTCGATACCTGCTGGCACTGGCGTGTGAGTGGTGAACACCGTGCCCGCCCGAACCGTCTGCAGTGCCTCGTCGAACGTGAGGCCTTCCGCGCTGACGTATTCACGAATCCGCTCGATACCAAGGAAGCCAGCATGACCTTCGTTGGTGTGGAAGACCTCTGGCTCAGGTGTGCCCGTGATGCGGCAGTAGGCGCGAAGTGCGCGAACACCGCCAACGCCAAGGAGCAACTCCTGCTGCAGTCGGTGCTCACCACCACCGCCATAGAGGCGATCGGTGACATCACGCTCGGTGACCTCATTGGCTTCGACGTCGGAGTCGAGCATGAGCAGTGGCACTCTGCCGACCTGGGCCCGCCATACGTGAGCATGCAAGGTACGGCCGCCAGGTAGGCCAATCGCAATGAGCACTGGCGTTCCGTCGTTCTCGCGCAGCAGTGCCAGTGGCAGGCCGTCTGGGTCTAGGACCGGGTAGGTCTCCTGCTGCCAACCCTCGCGAGACAGCGACTGACGGAAATAGCCGGAACGGTAGAACAGCGCGACCCCGATGATCGGAGCGCCAAGATCACTCGCGGCCTTGAGGTGATCGCCAGCCAGGATGCCCAAACCGCCTGAGTACTGCGGCAAAACCTCGGTGATCCCAAATTCGGGTGAGAAGTAGGCGATGCACTTAGGTGCCTCTTCGCCCAGACCCTGATACCAATGATCGCCGTCCAGATAGGCCGACAATCCGGACGCAATCCACCCAAGGTGCGCGAGGAAGTCTTCGTCAGCAGCAAGTTCTACCCATCGGGTCGACGAGACTTCACCCAGCAATCGGGTGGGATCGTGCCCGACTTCGTCCCATAGTCGCGGGTCAATTCGGGCGAAAAGCTCTTGTGTCTCGGGATGCCAGGACCACCGGAGATTGCTGACGATCATCGCCAGTGGCGCTAGAGCCTCGGGAAGTACAGGACGGACAGTGAATCGTCTGATTGCTCGCACTTGCCCAACCCTAGAGCCTTGCACCCCGGCGCCGACCACCTACCCGATTGTTGGCCGGGCGCCTAACGCGCTCTAGGCAGGGCACTTTGGGTTCCGCATCGCTAGCATTGAGCCCAATGACCCCTCGTCAACGCCTCGCCGAGCGCGACTCACGCGAACCCGCAGAACCATCTGGTGGCGCGGACATATCGTCGACCTTTGTGGCAACCACCGGTCGGTACGCGATTGAGGACATCTCCCCCGTCATCGGCCTTGGCCATCGAGCGGTGAAGGCTGTTGTCGGCGAGACCCTGACCATCAGTGCGAACGTCTTCCGAGAGGGCCACGACTCCGTGGCTGCCACCGCAGCAATGATCGCGCCCGACGGATCGCGCACCGAAACCCCAATGGAGCAGGTCACGGCTGATCGCTGGGAAGCCAAAATCGCGCCCTCGGCCATTGGTGCATGGGCGTTCACCGTTGAGGCGTGGGGCGATCCCCTCGGTACCTGGCGGCACCGCGCCGACGTGAAAATCCCCGCGGGCCTCGACGTCGATCTTGAACTGCGCGAAGGCGCTGCCCTCTTCGACCGAGCACTCAAGGGGCTGCCCAGAGGCAAGGTCCGCGAACCGGTCAAGGCTGCGATCGCAGCGCTACGCGACAACACTCGTCCTGCTGCAGCACGTCTTGCGGTCGCGGTTGCCGCCGAAGTCACCGACCTGCTGGCCCGTTACCCGCTGCGCGAGAATGTCACTGAGTCAGCCGCCTTCCCGATTCGAGTGGAACGTCAACGCGCCCTCGTCGGCAGTTGGTATGAGTTCTTCCCACGGTCCGAAGGCGCCACCCTCGATCCACCTCGGTCCGGAACGTTCACCACAGCAGCGGCCCGACTCCCAGGCATCGCGGCCATGGGCTTTGACGTCGTGTACTTACCGCCAATTCATCCCATCGGTACCGCGCATCGCAAGGGACGCAACAACACCCTCACTCCGGGGCCGGGCGATCCCGGTTCACCGTGGGGCATCGGCTCCAACGATGGTGGCCATGATGCTGTTCACCCCGACCTCGGCACCCTCGACGACTTCCGCATGTTCGTCCGCCGCGCCAACGCCCTCGGCATGGAGGTCGCACTCGATCTCGCGCTGCAGTGCTCACCGGATCATCCGTGGGTGCAGTCGCACCCCGAGTGGTTCGTTCATCGAGTCGATGGCTCGATTGCCTTCGCCGAGAACCCGCCCAAGAAGTACCAAGACATCTATCCGCTCAGTTTCGACGAGGATCCAGACGGGCTCTTCGCCGAAGTGCTGCGAGTCGTGCGGCACTGGATGGCGGCTGGGGTAGCGATCTTCCGGGTCGACAACCCGCACACAAAGCCGGTCGCTTTCTGGGAACGTCTCATTGCCACGGTCAACCACATCGATCCAGGAGTTATCTTCCTAGCCGAAGCCTTCACCAATCCAGCAATGATGAAGTTGCTGGGCGAGACCGGTTTCCAGCAGTCGTACACCTACTTCACCTGGCGCACGGAGCGCTGGGAACTCCAGGAGTACTTCACCGAACTTTCCGGCCCGCTCGCGGCATCTATGCGCCCCAACCTTTTCGTCAACACGCCCGACATCCTGCCTGCCTTCCTGCAGTATGGCGGGGCGCCTGCGTTCGAGATTCGTGCAACGCTTGCCGCCACGCTCGCTCCCACCTGGGGCATGTACTCGGGCTTCGAACTGTTCGAGCATGTGGCAGTCAAGCCCGGCAGCGAGGAGTACCTCGACTCAGAGAAGTACGAGTACCGACCTCGCGATTGGGCTGGCGCTGACAAATCTGGCCGCACCCTCGCGCCGTACATCACCAAACTCAACCAGTGGCGACGCGAACACCCCGCGCTGCAGCGCCTCCGCAATCTGACCTTCCACGGCAGCAACAACGACAAGTTAATCGCCTACAGCAAACGCGAAGGCAACGACGTGATCCTCGTTGTCTGCAATCTTGATCCGCACAGCGTTCGAGAGGGCGTTCTCAACCTCGACTTGCCGGCGCTCGGCCTGCCCGAGGGCGCGAACTTCGCGGCTCGAGATCTAGTAACCGGCCAGACCTGGACTTGGAACGAGCACCCCTACGTTCGTCTCGACCCGCATGAGCACGTGGCACATGTAATCCATGTGCGAGTCACCGGTTACTGAAATGGTTTCCACGCCATGGGAAATCGCACCCATAGAGACCAGCCAACTGCAACTTCTGGTCGACGGCCGCCATCACGATCCGCATTCCATCCTCGGCCCGCATCCCTTCGCTAACCGAGTCACGATCCGTACTCTCCGACCCTGGGCAAAGTCGGTGACGGTTCTCACCGGGTCGGTCGACGGTGAACGTCGCACTCCGCTGACTCATGAGTACGGCGGAGTGTTTGCCGGAGTGATGGATGCACCGGAGGTCCCTGACTACCGGCTCGAAGTCAGCTATGACCAAACCACGTCAATCGTCGATGACCCGTACCGTTTCTTGCCCACCCTCGGCGAGGTCGACCTGCATCTGATCGGCGAGGGTCGACACGAAACTCTCTGGACCGTTCTCGGTGCGCATGAGCGCCGGTACGACTCGGCATTGGGCGAAGTCCGCGGTACCAGTTTCGCCGTGTGGGCACCCTCAGCCCTAGGCGTTCGCGTCATCGGTGACTTCAACCATTGGGACGGGTCAGCTACGCCGATGCGATCGCTTGGCTCTAGCGGCGTCTGGGAGTTGTTCATTCCCGGTGTCGAATCAGGTGCCAGTTACAAATTCGCAGTACTCGCACGTGACAGTACCTGGCGCACGAAGGCCGACCCCCTTGCGCGATATGCCGAGCGGGCACCCGCAACCGCCTCGGTTGTCTACTCATCGTCCTACCAGTGGCACGACGAAAACTGGCTGAGTCATCGTCGATCGCACGACCCGTACAACTCCGCGATGTCAACGTACGAGGTTCATCTGGGGTCCTGGCGACCAGGCCTGAGCTACCTGGAACTCGCTGACCAGCTCACCAGCTATGTGGCAGACCTCGGCTTCTCCCATGTGGAGTTCATGCCCGTCATGGAGCACCCCTACGTACCGAGTTGGGGCTACCAAGTCACGTCGTACTACGCACCGACCTCGCGCTTCGGCTCCCCCGACGAGTTTCGCCATCTCGTCGATCAGCTACATCAGGCGGGCATCGGTGTGATCCTCGATTGGGTCCCCGCACACTTCCCGAAGGACGAGTGGGCCCTCGCTCGCTTTGATGGCACCCCGCTGTATGAACACCCCGATCCACAACGGGGCGAGCAACTCGACTGGGGCACCTACGTCTTTGACTTTGGCCGACCGGAGGTCCGTAACTTCTTGGTTGCCAACGCCAGCTACTGGTTCGAGGAGTTCCATGTCGATGGCCTCCGAGTGGATGCCGTCGCTTCGATGATCTACCTCGACTATTCACGCAAAGCTGGCGAGTGGAGCCCCAATCGGTTCGGGGGACGTGAGAACCTAGACGCGGTGGCGTTCATCCAGGAGGCAAACGCCACGGCGTACCGACGATCTCCCGGTGTGGTCATCATCGCCGAGGAATCGACCGCTTGGCCGGGAGTCACCGAGCCCACCGATATCGGCGGGCTCGGCTTCGGCCTGAAATGGAACATGGGCTGGATGCACGACAGCTTGTCCTACATCCAGCGCGAACCCGTTCATCGCCAGTTCCACCACGACGACATGACGTTCTCACTCATGTACGCCTGGACCGAGCAGTTCGTCCTACCCATCAGTCACGACGAGGTGGTACATGGGAAGGGTTCGCTCATCGGGAAGATGCCAGGCGACCACTGGCAAAAGCTCGCTGGAGTTCGGGCCTACTTAGCTTTCATGTGGGCACACCCGGGTAAGCAACTGCTGTTCATGGGTGGCGAGATTGGGCAGTACGCAGAGTGGAGTGAATCTCGATCGCTCGACTGGTGGCTGCTCGACAACGCCGACCATCGTGGTCTGCACTCTTGCATGCGCGATCTCAACCGCGTGTACCGCGATAACGCAGCACTCTGGTCGCGCGACAACGAGCCCGGTGGATTCCAGTGGCTCGACGCCAATGATGTCGAGGGCAACACCTTCGCGTGGCTTCGCTGGGGGCGGGGCGGTGATCGCGACGCTGTTGCAGTGATCGTGAACTTCTCTGGCGGTCCACGCGAGAACTTCCGAGTGGGGCTACCTTGCGACGGCCAGTGGAACGAGCTGCTCAATACCGATTTCGCTGGCTACGGCGGGTCAGGGGTTGGAAACCTGGGATCGGTTCAGGCGCAAGAGATTCCGTGGGGCGGGCACCAGTACTCGGCGCTTGTTCGAGTGCCGCCGCTCGGGGCGATCTACCTTCGTCCGATGTGATCAGTTCACAACCGCTCACGGATTCAGATCCTCCGAGCTGACTACTCAGCGTCGAACGACCGCGCGATCGTTCGACAGATGTCGAGGTTAGCTAGTTCTCGCAACTGGTTGTCAGGTTCGGACCACGATGACTGGATGACGACCACCACCTGACGTGGCACATCCACGTAGAGCATCTGGCCGTAGATTCCAACTCCGCACACGACATCGTCATCGACTCGTGGCTGGTACCAGTACGACCGGTACGCACCACCGGGCAGGAACGTAGCGAAGTCGCCGTTGGCCCAGTGCTCGGGGTCGCCGCCATGAATGATGTCGTCGATGAAGGCTTCCGGGATCACACCTGCGCCCTTGCGAGCCACGAGCATTCCGAGCCGGGCGATGTCGCGGGGTACGGCCGAGAACCCGCCGGCAGCACGCGGTGAGCCCTCGCGATCGACAGTGACGTCGGCGTCAGCCTCGGCTCCCATCGGCTGCCAGAGGTAAGTCGACACTGCCTGCGCCCAGGTGGTGCCTGCGGCCCGTGCGCAGACCATGCCCATGAGATCGCATGTCGGCGAGAGATAGCGAAAGACCTGCCCATGCTCGCCCTCTTGCTGACGAGTGAGCAGGAACTCGCGCAGTGCAGGCGCACCTTCGGGCGCCGGATACCAGCCCACTGAGTGGCGGTATGCGGTGACATCCGGACCAGGGCTGTAGTCCTCAACGAATGCGTAGGACGCTTCCATATCGAGCAGGTGCCGCAGAGTTGCGGTGCCAAACCCGCTACCTTCCGCTTCGGGTAGATAGTCGACAAGGTTGGCCTCGAGATCGAGCAGGCCAGCACCGGCTAACGCGGCCGCCAGCAGTCCGGTGATCGACTTGGTGACGCTGAACACAAGATGCGGCTCGTCGTCTGCGACACCGTCACCAAGCCACTCGGCAACAACGTCCCCGTCGTGAATGACGACCAACGCATCGGACTCTCCAGTGCTCAGTGCTTCGCGCACTGAGGTCGAGCCATTTAGCCCCTGTACGACCAGGTCGAGTACCGCAGGGCGCGGATCTGAACCGAGAGACAACGACTGACGCGGTGCACGAATCCGCTCGGTCGGGAGGAGCTCGCGAACGTGCCTAAATGACCACTTCTGGTTCGGAGGCTTCATCCAGTTGCTCAAGTTCGGGCGGGTTATCGACATGGCCGTACGTTAGCGCCCCGCGCAAGCCCCCCGGGGCCGACGCCACATCACCGTTTGGCATCGCAGACGCAGCAGACGTGGCACGCTGAGCAGATGGACGAGACGCTACTCAGCACACCTGCGGCCGATGGTTTCCGGATGCCCGCGGAATGGGCCCGGCACACCGGCTGCTACCTAATCTGGCCCGAGCGCCCAGATAATTGGCGAGCTGGCGCGAAGCCCGCGCAAAAGGCCTGGATCACCTTGATCGAAACGATCGCCGAGTACGAACCTGTCACAGTTCTCGTCTCAGCCAGGCAGTATCAGAATGCGCGTGGCTCACTATCTGAGGCAATCAGACTCATCGAGACCACCACCGATGATTCCTGGATGCGCGACACCGGACCCAGTTTCGTCATCAACGACGCAGGTGATGTGCGAGGTGTCTCATGGACATTCAATGCGTGGGGCGGCCTCAAGGGCGGTCTCTATTTCCCTTGGGCGGCGGACGATCTGGTCGCGCCGAAGGTGTGCGATATCGAACGAGTTCGGGTCTACCAGCCCGACTTCGTCCTCGAGGGCGGCTCGATCGATGTCGACGGCGAAGGCACGGTGATCACCACTGAGGAGTGCCTTCTCAATCCCAATCGCAATCCCGATCTCACCCGCGAACAGGTCGAGGAGATGCTGCACGCTCACCTCGGCACCACCAAGGTGATCTGGTTACCACAGGGTGTCTACCTCGACGAGACCGACGGCCACACCGACAACTTCGCCCGGTTCGCCAGCCCCGGTGTCGTGATGCTCACCTGGACCGACGACATCGACGATCCGCAGTACGAACGTTCAGCCCAAGCGCTGAAGATCCTGGAGAACGAGACCGACGCGCAGGGTCGTCGTCTCACGGTGGTCAAGATCACCCAGCCTGGCCCGCTGTTCATGACCGACCTCGAAGCACACGGCGTGGATTCGACACCTGGGTCAGAGCCACGAGTTGCCGGGCATCGCCTTGCTGGTTCCTACGTCAACTCCTACATCGGCAACGGCTTCGTGGTGCTACCTGTGTTTGACGACCCACACGACAACGAGGCCATCGCCATCTACGGGGAACTGTTCCCGCACCACACAATTCGGACCGTGCCCGGCCGAGAGATCCTCCTCGGGGGCGGCAACGTGCACTGCATCACCCAGCAAGTACCACGGGGCTAGTCGATGGGCACTGGCCATAGCCATAGCGACAGCCACAGCCACGGCGCGGGCAGTCACGACGACCCGTCTTTGACTCGCTACGCATGGCTCTCGATCGCCGCGGCCATCGTGACAATCGGCCTGAAGTTCAGCGCCTACCTCATGACGGGGTCAGTGGGCCTGCTGTCAGATGCGGCCGAGTCGATCGTCAACCTGATCGCGGCCGTCATCGCTTTGGTGGCACTCACCATTGCCGCGCGGCCCGCTGACGAACGCCACCACTTTGGCCACGGCAAAGCGGAGTACTTCTCCGCAGCGATCGAAGGCTTGATGATCCTTGGCGCCGCGGCATTGATCGCGGTGTCGGCGGTGCAGCGGTTGATGGATCCGCAACCGCTGGAGAACATCGGGTTCGGTCTGCTGATCACATTGGTGGCCACTGCCATCAATGGCGGAGTCGGCCTACTTCTCATCCGTCGCGGCGCTGAGCATCGATCCGCCACTTTGGCGGCCGACGGCCGACACCTGATGACCGACGTCTGGACCTCCGGCGGCGTGATCATCGGAGTGCTGCTTGTCGGCATCACCGGCTGGCTACCGCTCGACTCGATCGTCGCGATCGCAGTGGCTCTCAACATCGTCTTCATCGGGTTGCGGCTCGTGGCCTCATCGTCGTCATCTCTACTCGATGCCGCGCTCCCCGAAACGGACATCGCAATCATCCTTGCCGTGCTTGATCGCTACCGCAGCGACGACATCGATTTTCACGGTCTGCAGACCCGCGCCGCAGGTCGCACGAGATTCATGACGGTGCACGTACTCGTCCCTGGCTCGTGGACCGTGCAAGCAGCACACGAAGTAGTAGAGATGATCGAAGGAGAGATCCGGGCGACCATGGACGGTGTGCAGATCACCACGCACGTGGAGCCACGTGACGATCCCCGCTCGTATCAGGACATCGCTTTCGAAGGTATCTCGCGCACCGACGACTTGGCGTGAACAGCGCCGGCTCAGGCTCAGCCGTGCCGATATTGATGTCGTGCCGATATCTATGCGCTAGTAGAGCGCGCTCGCGAGCGCCCCTCGAGCCTTTTTGACGACTGGGTCCGACTCTCCGATCAAGGCGAACAAGCTCACGACGTGCTCGCGTGCCGCTGCTCGCTCAGGGCCCGAGGTTCGTCGCACGAGATCGATCAGTCGAGCAAAGGCCTGCTCGGCCTGGCCGCTGAGGAGTTCGACATCTGCAGCAAGTGCTTGCGCCTCAAGGGAATCAGGCTGCGCTGAGGCCGCATCGAGGGCAGCCTGCTCGTCGACCCCATCGGTTCTGCGCAGCAAGGCCACCTGGCTGATTCCAGAGGTGGCATCAAGATCGTCAGGGGTGGTGCTGAGTACATCGCGATAGGCCGCCTCCGCAGCATCCCAGTCACCTGCGTTGATCGCATCGAACGCAGCGTCAAAGCGTGGGTCGCTGGCATCGGGAAGCTCGTCATCGGTATCGGCCGCCTCCCCATCGATCGCCACCACACCGGTGAGCCCGCTCTGGCTGGCCATGAGCAGCACTTCCTCGATGAACTGGCGTACCTGCGGCTCGGGAAGTGCGCCCTGGAACAGCGGCACCGGCTGACCCTTGATCACCGCGACGATCGAAGGAACTGACTGCACCTGGAAGGCCTGCGCGATCCGCGGGCTCGCGTCGACGTCAACCTTGGCCAGGATCCAGGCGCCCTCGGCAGCATTCGCCAACTTCTCCAGGATGGGCGAGAGGGTCTTGCACGGCTGACACCAGGTGGCCCAGAGATCGATGATCACCGGTACCTGGAACGAGCGGTCGATGACCTGCGTTTGGAAGTCATGCTCACCGACGTCAATGACAGCTGCAGGTGGATTGCCGACGGCGCCATCCGCAATGCGCTTTTCAGCAGCTGCCTGCGCCTGACGAGCGACAGCAAGAGCAGCGAGGTCGACCGCGCCGCCAGCAGGCATTCGGGGTCCAGGAGTTGGAGTGGTCACGGGATCATCCTCCCACCGGAGGTCAACGCGCGGCCACCGGTACCACCCTGACCTCGATCCCCCAGACGCACCTAAAGGAAGTACAACCGCGACAAGGGCACCCGCTGTACTGGTTCCATCGTGACCTCGGTCCCATCGAGGGTGACACGACCACCTGCTGGGTCGACTGCGACCGACGCCGAGCCACGATGACGAACCATGTCAGCAAGGCCAATCTCGCGACACGCGGTGACCGCTACTCGCCGACGACGAGTGGGAAAGACATCACTGCCGGAATCAACCGCAACCTTGTTGGTGAACAGCACCGCTAAATCGACTGCGGCACCCCCGATACCACCGAATTGAGCGGCAATTTGTCGCGGCTCAGCAACGTCGACCACCGAGTTAGGGTCGCCGACCGTGCCCCAGGCGGGCAGCCCAGACTTCAAGACCAAGTATGGCTTTGCGCCGAATGTAGCCGGTGACCACAGCACGATGTCAGCCATGCGACCCGGCTGCAGGGAACCGACTTCGTGCGACAAACCATGGGCGATCGCTGGGTTGATCGTGAGTTTGGCCAGGTAGCGCAACACTCGATCGTTGTCGTGGGGCGAGTCGTCGTCAGCCGGCTTGAGAACCGACGCCAGCTGGAACGTACGCCGCACGGTCTCACCGGCTCGTCCCATGCCCTGGGCATCACTCGACGTGATCGGGATGACTCCGCGATCATGCAGCACACTCTCCGCCGCCATCGTGGCGGCTCGAACCCGCGCCCGAACAATCTGCTCATCACCCGGCAAATCGGCCTTCAGCGCGTGCACCCACATGATCATCGAGAAGTGTTCCGCCACGGCATCGCGTCCGAACGGCAAGGTGGGATTGGTTGAGGACGCGATGACGTTCGGAACACCAGCGAGGCGAAGGACATCGGGCGTGTGACCGCCCCCGCAACCCTCGACGTGAAAGGCGTGGAACACGCGGCCATCTGCAACGGCAAGGGTGTCGCCCACCGAGAGTCCTTCGTTGAGACCGTCGGTATGCACGGCGACCTGGACGTCGTACTCGTCAGCCACGGTGAGACAAGTGTCGAGCGAACGTAGGTGGGCGCCGGTGTCCTCGTGCACCTTGAATCCGCACACGCCGGCCTCTAAGCCTTCGATCATCGAGCCTCGACGTGAGACCGAGCCTCGGCCGAGCAGGCCAACATTGATCGGATAAGCGTCGAAAGCCGCATAGGCACTGCGAAGTGGGCCGGGGGCATTAACGCCAACACCCCAGAAAGGTCCGAATTCCTGGCCGATCACGGTCGTGACACCCGAGGCTAGAGCGGCCTCCATCACACGCGGCGAGAGCAGATGCACGTGGGTATCGACGGCGCCTGCAGTAGCGATGAGGCCCTCACCGTTGATGACCACGGTGCCTGTCCCAAGGACGACGTCGATGGAATCGGTCGTGTCGGGATTGCCCGCACGGCCAACCCCCATGATGCGGCCGTCTCGAATACCGATGCTGGCGGTACGGATGCCCAGGATCGGATCGATGACGAGCACGTTGGTGATCACGACGTCACACGATTCCGCGGTGGTGACCGCGCGAAGCCCGATGCCGTCGCGCCCTGTCTTGCCGAACCCGAGCAGAAACTCGTCATCGTCGGGTTGGCTGTGAGCCTCGATCTGAACGACAAGCCCGGTGTCGCCGAGGTTGACCCGGTCGCCCGTTCGTGGGCCATAGACGTCGGCGTGTGCCAACGGGTTAAGAGTCATGACTGCACCTCCGGGTGCTCGCGCAAGTAGGCCCGCATTCGCGTGACAGCCGACTCGGGATCAACATCACTGGGCGTGCCCGTATCGAGAAAACCCGTGGCGTGCAACAGATCTAGGGCCCGGGCACGAGCCCCCGGTGCGTCGAGCGGACCGTCGACCAGGCCGGAGAAGCCGATCACGACACGGGCGCCACGAATGGGCACCAGAGGAACGCGTACCGACTCCCCCGCTGGGAAAGGCGTGCTAGATCCGGCAGCCACGTCGAGGTGTCGTCCGTAGGCAGCATTGCGGTCGAATGCCAGACGGGGATTGACTTCGAAGAAATGGAAATGGCTCGTGACGGAAATCGGCACCGTGGCCGTGTTGTGCACTTCAATCTCGATGACGTCAAGCCGCGCTGCACGCTCTGCATCCTCATCAACAGTGCGCTCAGGTGGCGCGGCCACCGTCACTGCACCCGGAGCTGCATCACCTAGTGAGCCGCCGCCGATGGGATCTGGCACCACAACGAGCCTCGTGCCATCGTCGAAGACGGCCTCAACCTTGACATCGAACAACACATCCGCGACACCAGGAAGGACATCGTCGGGTCCGAGAACCGAACGGCCAATCGCCACCGCCTGTTCGTGTCTGAGCCCATCTCTGGCTGCCTCGGCAACCGCATCAGCAATGATCGCCGTGGCCTCAGGCACGTTGAGTAGCAGACCACGCGCACGCCGGGCACGCGCCAACTCAGCCACAGTGAAGATGAGCAGCCGATCGTGCTCTGACGGAGTGAGTTGCACCCGCCCATCCTGACAGTGCGCCACCTCATCTGCAGTGATCGACGCAGTATGACCGAACCCGACCTTGTCGCTCTAGGGTTGGCGCATGGATTGGAATCTGCGCGCCTGCTCGCGGATCGGCCATGCCACCTACGCGCCCGACGAGCCCGAACTCCGCGCCCGACTCACCATCGCCAGCCCGGCGGGCCCGGCCTGGCGATGTCTTCGTTGCGGCGCATTCGTACCGGGTGAGCCGCGCGGCGCCGGACCAGCCGACGAGGCACCTGAAGTTCCGCGTGGCCGGCTACTCCGCGATCGCACCATCATGCGATTACTTGCAGTCGAACGTGCCTTCAAGGGCACCCTGCTGATCCTCGTGGCACTGTTAATCGTCAAGTATGAAGGCCGACGAGATGCGATCGCCGAGGCCTTCCACGCCGACATCCCACTGCTGCGACCATTCGCTGATCAGATCGGCTGGAACATCGACGCATCATGGTTGGTGCGCACGATCCAAGATGCACTTGGCTTCTCGCAGAACACATTGCACTGGATAGTCGCGGCAATGCTGGCCTACGGCGCCCTCCAGTTCGCCGAAGCGGCGGGCCTTTGGAGGGTGAAGCGCTGGGGCGAATACCTGGCCGTCGTCGCCACCAGCGCGTTCTTACCCCTGGAGGTATACGAGATCGTTGACAAGTTCACCGTGCTTCGGCTCAGTGCACTCACTGTCAACATTGCAGCTGTTGTGTGGCTCCTCTGGAGCAAGCGACTGTTCGGCATTCGAGGCGGGGGCGCCGCATATCATGCCGAGCATGCAGAGGAAAGCCTGCTTACTGTCGAACGAGCAGCGGCAAGCCGACCCTCACCAACGAGGTAATGCCTTGCCAGGGTTGAGGATTCCGCGAGGGTCAAGGGCTGTCTTGATCCGTTGATGCATGTCGATCGCAACGTCATCAAGTTCGCTGGTGAGAGCGTCACGCTTCAGTAGCCCCACACCGTGTTCGCCAGTGACTGTGCCATCAAGGCGTAGCGCTACCTCGAGGATGTCACCGAATGCGAGTAGCCCTCGAGCCGCGGCCTCGTGATCTCCACGCGGTGTGACAATCGTCGGATGCAGATTGCCATCACCTGCGTGACCGAATGTACCGATGAGCACATCGCGGTTCTGCGCCACAATCTCGATCTGCTCGATCGCTTCAGCCAGGCGACGACGCGGCACAGCGATGTCGTCGAGTAACCAGTCACCCATCGACTCCAGCGCCGGGATCGCCATGCGCCGTGCCCCAAGCAGCATGTCGGCCTGTTCAGGGTCCTCCGAACGAAAGCATTCAATGGCGCCAGACTTCTCGCACTCCGCGAGGAGCCGATCGGCTTCCGCCTCGCCAGCCACACCAGGCAGATCGCTCTGCGCGATCAGTAGAGCGGCAGCAGATGTGTCCAAGCCCATCGGGCGCCAGTCCTCAACTGCCTTCAGCGTGGTGCGGTCCATGAGCTCAAGCAGACTCGGAGAGGTGACCGACATGATTGCTTCTACTGCTCGCCCGGCAGCAGCGACGTCGTCGAAGACGGCAACAGCCGTGGTTGGCGGTGGCGGTAACGGGCGAAGACGAAGACGTGCCATCGTGACAATCCCGAGCGTGCCCTCGCTGCCGACCATGAGGCCCGCAAGGTCATAGCCCGCAACGCCTTTCACGGTGCGACGTCCAACGCGCGTGATGCGTCCATCGGCGAGCACGACCTCAAGGCCGAGTACGGCGTCACGAGTGACTCCGTACTTCACGCAGCACAGGCCGCCTGCATTGGTGTTGACGTTGCCGCCGATCGAACAGAAGTCCTTACTCGCCGGATCCGGGGCGTACCACATGCCATGGCTAGCCACATGATCTCGCAGATCCTGATTGAAGATCCCGGGCTGCGTTTCGACGAAACCGTTACCGACGTCGACCGTGAGCACATCTCGCATGCGCTCGACACACACCACGAGTGAGCCATCGATCGCGTTGGATCCACCAGACAATCCCGACCCAGCACCTCGTGGCACGACCGGGACACGATGCTCATATGCGGCGGCAAGCAGCGCCGACACTTGCTCAGTTGTTCGCGGAAACGCAACTGCGAACGGCATGCCCGCTGCTGAGCCCGTCGATCGATCGGCACGGTAGCTCTCGAGCCGATCGACATCGGTGACGACGTCACCGTCACCGAGTGCTGCCTGGGCCGCGCGAAGGACAGCGTCCTCTGGAGTCATGGACGGACGCTAACAGCGCGCGGAGCCGAATAGTTGGTCAGGGCGACGTTAAGGAGCGCGAGTCGGTTCATCTGCTCGACGTCAGTTAGAGAGCCCGGCAACGAGAGAGTCAGCTGCTGCGTAGGGATCGATGGCACCCGCAACCACTCTCGCAGCAAGGGATTCGAGGCGAGCATCGCCCGAGAGGTCACCGATACGAGCGCGAAGGAGCCCAAATGCGATTGCTTCTACCTCGCTGGCAGCGCGCACCTGTCGACGATTGAGCAACTGTCCGGTGCGCTCGAGCCACACGCGATGCTCATCGATCGCATCGACGATCTCCGCGATGCCCTCACCCCGCGATGCGATGGACCGAAGGACCGGGGCTACCCACGAGTCGCCGTCAGACCCCGAACGCGGGCCCGATCCCAGGCTCAGCATGTGGCGAAGTTCGCGCATCGTGCTCTCGACACCATCGCGATCTGCCTTATTGACCACGAAGACGTCACCGATCTCCAAGATCCCAGCCTTCGCGGCCTGCACTCCATCGCCCATGCCCGGTGCGAGGAGCACGACCGTGGTGTCCGCTGCGCCCGCAACCTCGACCTCGCTTTGGCCCACGCCCACGGTTTCGACCAGCACAACATCGAACCCTGCGGCGTCGAGCACTCGAATCGCCTGTGGTGTCGCCCATGACAACCCGCCCAGATGTCCGCGCGAGGCCATCGACCGAATGAACACTCCTGAGTCGGTGGCGTGATCCTGCATGCGGATCCGATCCCCCAGCAGGGCTCCACCGGAGAACGGTGACGAAGGATCGACCGCGAGCACGCCGACTCGTTTGCCGCGGCCCCGGTACTCAGCAACCAGTGCGGACGTGGTGGTCGATTTACCTACCCCCGGCGCGCCCGTGAGGCCGATAACCATCGCATGGCCGGTATGCGGTGCGAGGGCTGCGGTGACATCTCGCATCAAGGGTGAGGCGTCCTCGACGAAAGAGATCAACCGCGCCACTGCACGCGGCTGGCCCTCGCGCGCTTTCGCGACGAGGCCAGCGACATCGGCAGTGGCGCTCACGTGAGCTACGCCGATGGGACGCGCACGATCAGGGCGTCGCCCTGACCGCCGCCACCGCAAAGAGCTGCGGCACCGATGCCACCGCCCCGACGCTGAAGTTCGAGCGCGAGGTGCAAGACGATGCGAGCACCGCTCATGCCGACTGGGTGACCAAGCGCGATCGCGCCGCCGTTGACATTGACCTTGTCGGGATTGGCGCCAAGTTTCGCCGTGGACACCACGCCGACTGCGGCAAAAGCTTCGTTGATTTCGAACAGATCGACGTCGTCAACCGTAAGGCCCTCGCGCGCAAGCGCTTTCGCGATCGCGTTGGCTGGCTGCTCCTGCAGCGAACCGTCAGGTCCAGCGACAACACCATGCGCGCCGATTTCAGCCAGCCAGGTAAGACCGAGCGCCTCGGCCCTGGACTTACTCATCACGATGACCGCTGCGGCACCGTCGGAGATCTGTGACGAGGAGCCCGCGGTGATGGTGCCGTCCTTGTTGAAAGCCGGACGCAACTGAGCGAGCGACTCGAGGGTGGTATCGACGCGGATGCCTTCGTCCTGCGAGAAGACGATCGGGTCACCCTTGCGCTGCGGAATCTCGATCGGAGTGATCTCGGCATCGAAGATGCCGTTCTTCTGCGCCGCCGCCGCGAGTTGGTGCGAGCGCGCGGAAAACGCGTCTTGCTGCTCGCGAGTGAGATCGGGATAGCGCTTGTTGAAGTTGTCGGTAGCCACGCCCATGGCGATCTTGTCGAACGAGCAAGTGAGTGCGTCGTAGGCCATCGAGTCGGTCATGGTTACGTCGCCGAACTTGAAGCCCTCACGCGACTTCAGGAGCAGGTGCGGTGCCTGCGTCATCGACTCCATACCACCGGCCACGACGATCTCGAACTCTCCCGCACGGATCAACTGATCAGCCATCGCGATGGCAGCCAGGCCCGAAAGGCACACCTTGTTGATGGTCATGGCAGGCACGTCCATGGAAATCCCTGCTGCAACCGACGCCTGCCGTGCCGCGTTCTGTCCGGCACCTGCTTCGATCACCTGGCCCATGATCACGTAGTCGACCTGGTCGGGCGACACACCTGACCGCTCTAGCGCGGCCTTGATGGCGAAGCCACCGAGAGACGCGGCGCTGAAATCCTTCAGCGAGCCAAGCAGACGACCCATGGGCGTACGTGCACCCGCGACGATAACGCTAGATTCGGCGGTCATACCGACCCTCCTGAAGACACGGGAATGTATACGCGTCACGATACTGCTGTGACTACACCAACTCCCGCCCAGGTCCTTGGGCCAGTCGTAACCGCTATCGACCACGTCGGATTCGCCGTCCCTGACGTCGACGAAGCCATTGCCTTCTACACTCGCACCTTCGGATTGACTCTCGTCCACGAGGAGAGCAACGAGGAGCAGGGCGTTCGCGAGGCGATGCTCGCAATCGGTGATTCGCAAATCCAGCTACTCGGGGCACTGCGACCCGACTCCGCGATCGGCAAGTTCCTCGACAAGCGCGGCCCCGGGATTCAGCAGGTGGCATTCCGGGTCACCGATATCACCGTGGCCTCCCAGCGCCTGCGCGATGCGGGCCTGCACCTGCTGTACGAAGAGCCGCGTATCGGAACAGCAGGCTCGCTGATCAACTTCGTCCACCCGAAGGACTGCGGCGGCGTGCTAGTCGAGCTCGTCGAACCCGCTGCGCACTAGCAGAACCACGAGCCGGTAGCGTCAGCCCGTCGAGTTTGCACCCGACACGTTCCCCGTCCCGCAGCGCCGACCTAGGAGGCCGACGTGCACAACATCCTCAATGCCATCTTGTCCGGCAACGCAACCACCGACGACTTTGCCGCGCTGGCAGTGCCTGAGACTTACCGGGCTATCACAGTGCACAAGGACGAAGAGCAGATGTTCGCCGGCGTTGCGACCCGCGATAAGGATCCGCGCAAGTCGTTGCACCTCGACGACGTACCCGTGCCCGAGCTCGGGCCAGGCGAAGCGCTTATCGCCGTCATGGCGAGCTCGGTCAACTACAACACGGTGTGGACCAGCATCTTCGAGCCCGTCTCTACCTTCGGCTTCCTGGAGCGCTATGGCCGCATCAATCCGCTGGCCAAGCGCCATGACTTGCCCTACCACGTGGTCGGCTCTGACCTCTCCGGAGTCGTGATCCGCACCGGCCCGGGCGTACACACCTGGAAGCCTGGCGACGAGGTAGTGGCGCATTGCCTCTCGGTCGAGCTCGAGAGCCCACTTGGACACAACGACACGATGCTCGACCCCGAACAACGAATCTGGGGCTTCGAGACCAACTTCGGCGGCCTTGCCGAGATCGCACTCGTGAAGTCCAACCAACTGCTGCACAAGCCAACCCACCTCACCTGGGAAGAGGCTGCAGTTCCCGGATTGGTTAACTCCACCGCATACCGGCAACTCGTCTCGCGCAACGGGGCTGGCATGAAGCAGGGCGACTACGTGCTCATCTGGGGCGCCTCTGGCGGCCTCGGCTCGTACGCCACTCAGATGGCCCTCAACGGGGGCGCTACGCCGGTGTGCGTGGTCTCTAGCCCCGAGAAGGCCGATATCTGCCGACGTATGGGTGCCGAACTCATCATCGATCGCAGCGCAGAGGGCTACAAGTTCTGGAAAGACGAGCACAACCAAGATCAGAAGGAATGGCGCCGACTCGGCGGGAGAATCCGCGAACTCACCGGCGGTGAGGACGTCGATATCGTGTTCGAGCACCCGGGTCGCGAGACGTTCGGCGCATCCGTCTATGTCGCACGCAAGGGCGGCACGATTGTCACGTGCGCCTCAACGTCGGGCTACATGCACGAGTTCGATAACCGGTTCCTCTGGATGAATCTCAAGCGCATCGTGGGCTCACACTTCGCCAACTACCGCGAGGCGTGGGAGGCCAACCGGCTCATTCAGCGCGGCGCCGTGCACCCCACGCTGTCCAAGACCTACACGCTCGAGAACACCTCGCAGGCCGCATACGACGTGCACCGCAACCTCCACCAGGGCAAGGTCGGCGTCCTAGCGCTGGCACCCGAAGAGGGCCTCGGAGTGCGCAATCACGAACTCCGCGCACAGCACATCGACGGCATCAACCGGTTCCGCGACATCTAGCGGCAAGGGCGGGTCCGACGTTTTCGACCCGCCCTTCCCGCTGTTTAGATGCTGGCGAGGAACTCAACCAGTGCGGCACTCACCGCGTCAGGTGATTCGATCGGTGCAAGATGCCCGCACCCTGGGATCTCAACTGCTCGTGAGCGTGGCAATGCAGCGACCATCGAGTCCTGCTCGGGCCGAGGCGAAATCGCGTCCTCACTACCCCAAAGCACCAGTGCGGGCACACTCACGTTCGCAAGAGTCGCGTGCGAATCTGGTCGTGCCGCCATCGCTCGTTGAGCCCAGGCGACACCGTAAGGGTCGGCCTCCAGAATCCATGTGCGCACCTGTTCGACCACATCAGCGCGAGTGTCGTGGGTGGTGACCCCGACCAAGTTGGGCAGCATCGCCCGCGACAGCGCCTCGGTCGAGCCAGCCGACTCGACCTGGTCAGCCACTCGAAGTCGGTTAGCTCGAGCTTCGTCAGTGTCAGCTGTAGCCTTGGTATCGATCAGAACGAGACCCGAAACCCGTTGTGGTGCTTGGCGAAACAACTCCATTGCCACATAGCCGCCCATGGACGATCCAGCGATGACGGCCTGCTCTACGCCGATACGGTCGAGAATCTCGAGAACGTCGCGAGCCATCCATGCGAGATCAGGCTCATCGTCGAGATCCTCACCGCCGAAGGAGGACTCGCCGAAGCCACGAAGGTCAGGCACGACAACATCCCAGCCCGCCTCAGCAACAGGACCGGTGACGCCATCCCACAGACTCTTGTTCAGCGGGAAGGCATGTAGCAGGACGATCGTGGATGTCACGGAACGAACTCCTTACGGATTGGCCGACAAGCCACCGTCGACGACGAGGGTCTGGCCGGTCATGAACGATGAGGCATCAGATGCAAGGAACAGCGCAGGCGCCGCAATCTCTTCGACGCCGCCCCAACGAGCCATGGGCACACGAGCGATGAGTGGCGCCCCGATGCTGTCGTCATCGCGCAGGAAGGCTGTGAGATCAGTCTCGACCCAGCCGGGCAGCAGCGCATTGACGCGCAAGCCCGCCGCAGCGGTCTCGATCGCAAGGGACTGTGTCAGTGAAACCAAGGCTGCCTTCGAGGCCGCATAGTGCGCCATCAACGGTGCACCTCGAAGAGCGGTCAACGACGACACGTTGATGATCGAACCGGACCCACGCTGAAGCATGTGTGGCAAAGCGGCCTGAAGAACATGCACCGCAGAATCGAGGTTGAGCGCAAACGTGCGCTCCCAGCCTGAGAAGCGCATGCCGACGACCGGCCGAGAGAACGAATTGCCACCGGCGTTGTTGACCACGACATCGAGGTGGCCCAACGACGAGATCGCAGTCGCAACTGCCTGATCGATCGCGGCCGGGTCCATGACGTCGCAGGGCAACACGATCACGCGCTGGCCGAACGACTCGACGATGGCGGCAACCTCAGCGAGCTGTTCAGCATCGCGAGCTAGTAGCGCGACATCGGCGCCCGCTTCAGCGAAGGTCTGCGCGATTGCGCGCCCGATGCCACGCGAGGATCCAGTAACCAGCGCGGTCTTCCCATCGAGCCGAAAGGTCTTCATCGATCAGTCCACCTTTCCATGGGTCCGTCGAATTCAGTGGGCAGCGGCTCGGTGCCAGGAACGAGATGGCCCGCCACGGCACTCAGGACGATACTCGTGTACTTCTCCCCCACCCACAGGTGTTTCGCACCTTCGACGCCGATCACCTCGGCTTGCGGAACCCGGGCGAATCTGGCGCGCGCCTCGTCTGGGCGAAGGTACTCATCGAGTTCGGGAACAAGCGCCGTGACCGGACGCCCAGACGCCGCCCAATGATCAAGATCGCTGTCTGTAGTGAAGCGGAGCGGGGGCGAGATCAGCACCGCGCCTAACACTGGGTCGATGTCACCGTGGCGCAACACGACGTCGGTACCGAAGGACCAACCCACGAGCCACGGATCGGGCAGACCGAGTGCAGCGACCTCGGCAACAGCGGCAATAAGGTCATGGCCTTCACCCTCGCACGCCTCAAATGTCCCCTCGCTAGTCCCAGCCGCGCTGGTGGTCCCACGCGTGTTGAACCGCACCACCGCGATACCCGCCAAAGCTGGGAGCCGCCACGCGGCTTTGCGCAGCAGATGGCTGTCCATCATGCCGCCGGCAGTGGGAAGCGGATGCAGACACACCATCGTGGCGAGCGGTTCGCGATCGAGAGGGTAGGCGATCTCGCCGACGAGTCGTAGACCGTCAGAGGTGAGGAAGGTGAGCGGTTCGCGGCGCGCCGGAAGCACGCTGTTGGTGACGATCTCAGCCACTCGATTTCCTCCGTTGACAATGACTCGCGTGATAGTGAATCGCGCTTGATCGATTCCTAGTAAGCCGGTCCGCGCCCCCGCGCGGTATTCGGTGCTCGGCGGCCCCGAGCATTCCAGCATGGCGTGTGCCAGTGCCGGCGGTACTCCTCCCCCGCTGGTTGATCTGCCGGCCAAGCGACCACATGCGGTGTGCCCGAACGGATTTCCTGATCACAGCCAGGGCATCTGTAGTCCTTCGTCGCGCTCGCCCCGGTAACACGCCGAACGTTCCAGTCGCCATCACCGTGCTCCTCGACCTCCTGATGCGCGCCGCCCAGAGGTCGGTCTTCACCGGATGGGGCGCGACGATTCCGACGAGCCATGACAGATCAGGAGTCGTACGAGCGGAAACCGCGACCGGTCTTACGTCCGAGATACCCCGCAGCGACAAGGTGCTCGAGAAGGGGTGCTGGCGCGAAGCCGGGCTCACGAAACTCGAGGTAGAGCGTGCGCTGGATTGCCTTCGATACATCTAGGCCGACAACGTCGAGTAACTCGAAGGGACCCATGGGATAGCCGCAACCAGTCTTCATGGCCATGTCGATCTCATCAGCATTCGCGTAGTTCATCGCGAGCATCTTGACCGCGTCGTTGAGGTAGGGGAAGAGCAACGCGTTCACGATGAAGCCGGCTCGGTCGCCACACTTCACTGGGTGCTTACCGAGGCGCTTGCACAAATCGACACTCGTCGCAACGACGTCCTCAGCGGTGGCGACGGTCGACACAACCTCAACCAGCTTCATGAGTTGGGCTGGATTGAAGAAGTGCAATCCCACGACATCTGCTGGGCGGGAGGTGACCGCGGCAAGGTCGATGACAGGCAGACTCGATGTGGTGGTCGCGAGAATGGCGCCAGGCTTGCAGATCTCGTCGAAAGTCTCGAAGAGTGCGGCCTTCACCGACATTTCCTCGACCACTGCCTCGAGGACGAGGTCGCAATCGGCGAGGTGATCGAGTTTGGTCGTGCCAGTGATGCAAGCCATCGCAGCATCGCGTTGCTCCTGCGTGGCCTTGCCGCGCAATACCGCCTTGTCGAGCGAGCGCTCGACCGCAGCGCGCACCTTGGCAACGCGGTCGTCGCCTCGAGCTACGAACAGCACCTCGTACCCGGCTTTGGCGAAGACCTCCACGATGCCGGTGGCCATGGTGCCCGACCCGACAACGCCGACTTTGCGAATCGCGCGAAGTGTGGCTGTCGACCCGGCCGCAGAGGCAACGGGGCTGAAGGAATCAGTCACAACCACAGGGGAATTCGGCGCCTGGTAGGTGTAGAACCCACGTCCACTCTTGCGGCCACGCAGGCCAGCCGCCACCAGTTGCTTGAGAATCGGCGAGGGTGCGTGCAACCGATCACGGCCTTGCTTGTACATCGTGTCGAGAATCTCGTACGCGGTATCAAGACCGATCAGGTCGAGCAACGCCAGCGGACCCATCGGCAAACCACAGCCGAATCGCATCGACGCATCTATGTCCTCGCGAGTTGCGTACTTGGTTTCAAACATCGACGCCGCGTGATTGAGGTAGCCAAACAGCAAGGAGTTGGCAATGAACCCCGCCTTGTCACCGACAATCACTGGCTCTTTACCAAGATTGTGCGCGACCTGCTTGATGTCTTCGAGGACGTCGTCGGCCGAGACAACCGTGCGCACGATCTCGACGAACTTCAAGACCGGAGCCGGATTGAAGAAGTGCAGCCCCACCACCTGGGATGGACGGCTGGTGGCCACGGCGATATCGGTGACCGAGAGCGAGGACGTGTTGGTCGCCAGAATGGATCCCGCGGGAACAACCTTGTCGAGCCGTTCGAAGATCTCGCGCTTGAGATCAATGTTCTCGGGCACTGCTTCGACCACTAGGTGACGGTCGGCGAAATCGTTGTAGTCGGTGGTGAATCGAATGCGACCCAGGATCGCCTTTCGCTCATCGTCGGTGAGCTTGCCACGAACAACGGCGCGCTCGGTCGAACCTTCAACGTGCGCGCGTCCACGTTCGACAGCGCCATCAGTGAGGTCGAGACCCACTACGTCATACCCGCTGCGCGCGAAGACCTCGGCGATTCCAGCACCCATCGTGCCCAGGCCGACTACTCCGACCTTGGTGATCTCGCGTGACATCGTCGCTCCTCGTTGAAATCGCTTGGATTCGGCCAATGGCCTTGCGGTTAGTCTCCCAGGTGACAATTCGGTGGCACTACCGCCCCGCCCGTCTTCGCTACAGCCGCAAGTGCAGTTGCGCCAAGACTCAACTCAGAAGAGCCGGGCATCCACATCGTCGACCCCACGCAGCGCCTCGTAATCGAGAACCACACACGTGATCCCTCGATCCTCGGCGAGCGTGCGCGCCTGCGGTTTGATCTCCTGCGCGGCGAAGACGCCGCTAACCGGAGCGAGAAGTGGATCGCGGTTCAGCAGGTCGAGATAGCGAGTGAGCTGCTCAACTCCATTGATCTCGCCTCGACGTTTAATCTCAACTGCGACGGTTCGACCCGATTCGTCACGGCAGAGTAGGTCCACTGGCCCAATCGGAGTCGGATACTCCCGGCGCACAAGTCGCCAGCCCGAACCCAGCACCTCAACCTGCTCGGCTAGCAACTTCTGTAGTTGCGCCTCGACCCCGTCCTTCACAAGCCCGGGATCAACGCCAAGGTCAAGCGCCGAATCCTGCAGCACTTCGACAATCTCGATCGTGAGGAGTTCGCCGGACTTATTGGTCACGATCCAGGAGCCGACGCCCGCCTCATCAACGTCTGCACGTAGAAGGCACGGACTCGCCATCCAGTTGAGTGGGCGATGCGAGGTCTCGGAGTGGATCAGAACCGTGCCATCACCCTTGACCATGAGCAGGCGCACAGCCTCGGGCAGATGGGCCGAGAGTCGACCTGCGTAGTCGACGGAGCAGCGAGCTATGACCAGGCGCACGTCGGCAGCATACGGGCCGCGGCACGCGCAGAACTGCTTGGCCGAGAATCAGGGCGCGACAAGCGCTTCGAGGCCGTGCGCTCGGCGAACGACATCGAGCACGCGAGCCATGATTGCGGTGGCGTCATAGTCCTTGGGAGTGAAAACCGCAGCTACCCCTTGTGCCCGCAGCACATCAGCGTCGGCATCGGGGATGATCCCGCCAACTACTAACGGCACATCACCCAACCCGGATTCGCGCAATCCGTTGAGCACCATAGGTACCAGCGCGAGGTGCGATCCCGACAGGATCGACAGACCGACCACGTCGACATCCTCTTCCACCGCAGCCGCAACGATCTGCTCAGGCGTTAGGCGAATGCCTTGATAGACGACCTCAAATCCAGCGTCGCGAGCACGCACCGCGATCTGCTCGGCACCGTTGCTGTGGCCGTCAAGACCGGGCTTGCCCACGAGCATGCGGAGTCGGACACCAAGCTCGGCCTCGGTCGAGGCGACGTTCGCACGCACCTGTGCGAGTTCCTCGGTGCGGGGCGCAACACCGACAACACCCGATACCCCTGTGGGCGCGCGATACTCGCCGAAAACCTCGCGCAATGCCCCCGACCACTCGCCGGTCGTGACTCCAACCCTCGCGCAGTTCATAGTGGCTGGCATCAGGTTTGCTGAGGTGCGGGCAACACGTTGGAGCTCGACTAGCGCAGCGGCGACCTCCGCTTGGTCATGGTGTGCGCGCCACGCATCGAGTCGCTGCTCAGCATGTGTTTCAACTTCTGGGTCGACCGACATAAACGCGGTATCAGCATCAGCGGTCAACGTGCTGGGTTCGGTGGTGGTGAAGGCGTTGACACCAACCACGATGTCCTCCCCGCTTTCCACCCGAGCTCGACGAGCGGCATGCGAGGTGACGAGTTGGCCCTTCATGTAGCCGGACTCAACGGCAGCGACCGCCCCGCCCATCTCTTGCACGCGATCGATCTCGGCACGTGCGATAGCCACCAACTCGGCTACCTTGCGCTCGACCACCACTGAGCCGGTGAACAGATCGTCATACTCAAGCAGGTCGCTCTCAAATGCCAGCACCTGCTGAATTCGCAATGACCACTGCTGATCCCACGGATGCGGCAGCCCGAGAGCTTCATTCCAGGCAGGTAGCTGCACCGCTCGTGCACGTGCGTCTTTGGACAGCGTGACCGCGAGCATCTCGAGCACGATGCGCTGAACGTTGTTCTCGGGCTGCGCCTCGGTGAGCCCGAGCGAGTTGACCTGCACTCCGTACCGGAAGCGGCGCTGCTGCTGGTCGGTGATGCCGTACCGCTCAAAAGTGATCTCGTCCCACAGTTGAACGAACGCACGCATTTTGCACATCTCTTCGACGAACCGGACTCCCGCATTAACGAAGAACGACATACGAGCGACTACCTCGCCGAAACGTTCTGGCGGCACTTGACCGGAGTCGCGAACCGAATCGAGAACCGCAATCGCAGTGCACATGGCGTAGGCGAGTTCTTGCGCCGGAGTGGCACCGGCTTCTTGCAAGTGATAGCTGCAGATGTTGATGGGGTTCCATTTCGGAACGTCCAGCACGGTCCAGGCGATCATGTCGGTGATCAAGCGCATCGACGGTGCAGGCGGAAACACGTAGGTACCCCGCGACAGGTACTCCTTGATGATGTCGTTCTGCGTTGTGCCTTGCAGATCCGAGAGCGCAGCACCCTGTTCCTCGGCCACTGTGGCGTAAAGCGCGAGCAGCCACATCGCGGTGGCGTTGATCGTCATCGAGGTGTTCATCGTCTTGAGTGGGATGCCGTCGAAGAGCGCACGCATGTCACCTAGATGCGTAACCGGCACCCCGACCTTGCCGACCTCACCACGAGCAAGCACATGACCAGGGTCGTAGCCGGTCTGCGTAGGTAGATCGAAGGCGACCGAAAGGCCGGTCTGACCCTTATCTAGGTTGCGACGGTAGAGCGAGTTGGATGCGGTCGCCGAACTGTGCCCAGCGTAGGTCCGCATAAGCCACGGCTTGTCACGCATCTGGTCGCCTCCCTACCCGGATCACGGCTCAAGGAGAGCCTGACGCCCACCTGTACGCGGGCAGCGTATCTGTCTGAGCGGGTACACAACGAATGGTGCAGCGAAGATCACACGTCGCATCGATTCGGCCGCAACTGGCAGATCGGGCCGCGGTGCTCGACGATTACTAGGTGAGATTCACGAGCGCGTCGTTCCTGTTCGGGCCGTTGATCGCATTCGCCATGGTCGGACTCTTCGTCGTGCTCCTGAGATGGGCCTTCGCTCGCGGCGGTTCGTTGATGGCGCGTCCAGGCCGGCCCGGTGCCGAAGAGGATTACGGGCTGCTCGTACCGGTGGCGAGTCCGAATACCTACGTCGAAGGTGAGATCCTGCGCCGGACCCTCGAGGATGCCGATATCCGTGCGATGCTCGCACAAACCCTGCATGGGCCCCGGATCATGGTGTGGCCCGCCGATGAAATACAAGCTCGAAAACTCTTGCGCCAATCGAACTGACTCGCTCAGATCCGTTCGTCGACGAACACGCGGGTGACGTCCGCGCCAAGACGAACGAGATCGGCCACGAAGCCCTCGTAGCCTCGATCGATGTGATGCGGTTCGTACACGGTGGTCATGCCCTCGGCAACCAGTCCGGCCAAAACCAAGCCCGCGCCGGCCCGGATGTCGGCAGCTTCGACCGGGGCCCCCGAAAGTGAGGTACGACCGCGAACCATCGCGTGGTGCCCGTCGGTACGAACATCGGCGCCCAAGCGCACCATCTCGTTGACAAATCGGAATCGCGCCTCGAACAGGTTCTCGGTGACGAGCGCGGCGCCGCTGGCGATCGAGTTCATGGCGATGAAGTGCGGCTGCAGATCGGTCGGGAATCCCGGGTACGGGAGGGTGACGACATCAACGGCCTTCGGGCGGGTATCGCACCGAACTCGAAACCCGTTGTCCATCAGGTCGATCTGGGCACCGGCGTCGGCCAGTTTCGACAAGGCAATTTCGAGATGTCCGGAAACTGCGTTGTGGATCGTGATGTCGCCGCGGGTCATCACGGCGCCAACTGCCCACGTGCCCGCGACTAACCGATCGGGAACGGTGGTGTGATCGGTGGGCTGCAAGATGTCGACGCCAACGATCTCCAAGGTCGAGGTACCCACCCCGGATATCTGCGCGCCCATGCTTTGCAGCATCGTGCAGATGTCGACGATCTCGGGCTCGCGAGCCGCGTTGTCGATCACGGTGGTGCCAAGGGCGAGCACAGCAGCCATGAGCAGATTCTCGGTTGCACCGACACTGGGGAAATCGAGCCAGATACTTGCCCCGCGAAGGCGCTCGTCGCGTCGAGCGATCAGGAACCCGTGCTCGCTATGGACGGTGGCCCCAAGACGTTCGAGCCCGGCGACATGCATATCGAGCCCACGACTGCCGATGTTGTCGCCGCCAGGCAGGGCGACATCAGCCTGGCCACACCGCGCGAGCAGTGGGCCCAGGACGTTGATCGAGGCACGGAGCTTGCGCACTAGGTCGTAATCGGCTTGATGCGAGGGCATTTCCGGCACCGTGATCGCGACAGTGCGGTTTTCCCGATCGCGAATCACGTCGCAGCCAAGACGCCGCAGCAGTTCGGCCATGTAATCGACGTCGAGAATGTCGGGAACCTCGCGCAACGTGGTGGTGCCTTCAGCCAGCAAGGCCGCTGCCATGAGTTTGAGGACGCTGTTCTTCGCACCAGTGACCCGCACCTCGCCAGCGAGCCGCGCACCACCGACGATCCGGAACACCTCCATGGTCTCGAGGATAGGCGACACAAGGCACGCTCCCAACGAGTCGGGTCGAGCTCGTGTCGTTAGTGTTGGGACATGGTCAACCTCACGCGCATCTACACCCGTACTGGCGACGACGGCACGACCGCGCTTGGCGACATGTCGCGCGTGGATAAGAACGACCGACGTCTGCACGCATACGCCGACACAGATGAAGCTAACTCCAGCATCGGCGTGGCCATCGCCCTAGGCGCACTGGCACCAGAACTCAACGACCTGCTCACCAAGATCCAGAACGATCTCTTCGACGTGGGCGCCGACCTCTGCACGCCGATCACGCCCGATCCGAAGTATCCGCCCCTTCGCGTCGAGCAGAGTTACATCGATGCGCTTGAGGCCAACTGCGATACGTACAACGATCGCCTTGAGTCACTTCGGTCCTTCATCCTCCCTGGCGGCACTCCAGGCGCAGCCTTGCTGCACGTGTCACGCACGGTGGTAAGGCGCGCCGAGCGCTCGACCTGGGCCGCCCTAGAGGCGCACGGCGACGGCGTCAATCCGCTCACGGCGCATTACCTCAACCGGCTGTCGGACTTGCTGTTCATCCTGGCCCGCGTCGCCAATGTTGACGCGGGCGGCGACGTACTCTGGGTTCCGGGCGCCAACCGCTAGCAGCGGCCAGCAACGCAATCGCGGTCGCCCATTGGGTACGACCGCGATCGACTTTGCGAGTTGCCCCGCTAGCAAGTGCTCGTTAGGAAATCCCAGCCCGGGCGCTCGTCGAACTCTTGGTGACGTAGTTGGCCTTGTACGCGTAGACCGTCAGTTTGACCAGCTTGCCGCGGTCTGCGGCCCGCGGGGTGTAGGTGGCATAAGCCGCCGTGGTTCCCGACCACACCACAACTCCGTTGAGGTGCGAACTGTCGATCAGCGACCAGACGTACTTGTACGAAGTCGGCGTTGGCGAGAAGGAGAAGGTCGAGGCCGTCAATGCCTTCCCGGGACTGGCCTGAGTAGGACCGGTCAAGCCGGCCATCGACGCGGGTGCGAGAACTGTGAAGGCACCCTTGACGGTGACTGGCAGGCTGGAGGCGTGCAGGGTTGTGAAGCCCAGTCTGGTTGCGGTCGTGGTGAGAACCAGCGCTTTGCCCAGATCAAGGGCCACTGACTTGTAGGTCGCCGCCCTGCTCACGACCGTGGCGCCGCGCTTCCAGACATAGCTAAAGGTCGCTGCCCCTTCGGGCTGCCACACGCCGGGCTGCGCAGTCAGGACCTTGCCTAGGACGGCAACATGGGTGGCAGAAGCACCCGTCATCGTCGGCTTGGTGCTGTTGGTGAACAGACCTGGCAGCACCGTGACCGGAGCAGATCGTGCGGTGGCAGTGCCACACACAATCTCCCTACCAAGAGCCTGGTAGGGCAACTCCCAGGTGGCGGTGTTCTCCAGGACTGTGCTGCTCGAGGAGAAGTACCACCTGATCCTGGTGGTGGCTGGCGAGACAGTGCAGATCAAGGTGGAGCCGACACGTGGAGTCCCGCTGATGGTCGCTGAAGGGGTGGCAGCCGCCGGATGCACCGGGTTTGCCCAGGCAGACACCTGACTCGACAGAGCAACTGCCGACACCGCCAGAACGCCAACCAACGACGCACGAATGACACTACGCATATTCGGTGCTTCCCCTCATCTACCGCTAACCGCGCAGATATCTCACTTGCCGTAGAGATACGCCACACAGTGATGAGTGGCTACGCGCTGTGTTTACGACACTAGCCGCGGGCAACAGGGAAGGGATGCCGCTGATGGGAGGTACGGGTGACCCCAAAGTTAAGTAAAAAAGCCCACTGCCAGCCCCCTCAAATGGGGGGCGGCAGCGGGCTCTTCACAGTCAGACTAGATAAACGAGTGCAGGTAAACGAGTGCAGCCTGGCTCACGAATGGGTGTCAGACATCGCAACTCTGAGCCGAGTCTCGGCCCGCTCGATCGCCGCCTTGGCTTCAGCAGAATCGCTAGCCTCAGCCTTAGCCCGATCAAGCGCCTCACGAGCTCGCTGCACATCGATCTCGCCGCCAAGCTCGGCCGTCTCAGCCAAGATCGACACGTTGTTCGCATCGACGGCGAAGAAGCCACCGTGCACAGCAGCGGAGACCACTGGACCATCGACGGTGATGATGCGGACGGGACTGTTGGCCAACAGCGCCAAGACCGGCTCGTGGCCGGGCAGGATGCCGATATCGCCTTCGAGGGTCTTGGCCACCACCATCGAGGCGGTACCCGACCAGATCTTCCGGTCGACCGCGACGAGGCTGACGTTGAGTTCGGACATGTCAGCCGGCCAGCTTCGCGGCGTTCCGCTCGACGTCCTCGACACCACCGCAGAGGAAGAACGCCTGCTCGGGCAGGTGGTCGTACTCGCCCTCGCACAACGCCTTGAACGAGGAGATGGTCTCCTCGACCGGCACGAACGATCCAGCCTGCCCGGTGAACTGCTCAGCGACGAACAAGTTCTGCGACAGGAAGCGCTGAATGCGACGGGCGCGACCCACGAGGATCTTGTCCTCCTCGGAAAGCTCATCGATACCAAGAATCGCGATGATGTCCTGAAGATCCTTGTAACGCTGCAGGATCTCCTTGACACGGGCCGCGACCTGGTAGTGCTCGTCACCGATGTAGCGCGGGTCAAGAATGCGCGAGGTGGAGTCAAGCGGGTCGACAGCCGGGTAGATACCAAGCTCAGAGATCGGACGACTCAGCGCGGTTGTTGCATCGAGGTGCGCGAAGGTCGTGGCCGGCGCTGGGTCGGTGTAGTCGTCGGCGGGCACGTAGATCGCCTGCAGGGACGTGATCGAGTGACCACGGGTAGAGGTGATGCGCTCCTGCAACTGGCCCATTTCGTCGGCAAGGGTGGGCTGGTAGCCCACAGCCGATGGCATACGGCCAAGCAGGGTCGATACCTCAGAGCCAGCCTGGGTGAAGCGGAAGATGTTGTCGACGAAGAGC
>CAIXFH010000126.1 GCA_903918645.1 uncultured Actinomycetes bacterium
ATCGTGGACACCGTCACAGGCAAGTTCGAGTTGCTGGTCGTTCCGTCGCCCAACTGGCCGGAACCGTTGTAACCCCAGCACTGCGACGCGCCGGTAGCCAACACCGCACACGAGTGGTAACCGCCGGCTGCTACCCGTGCCCCGCCGATCGTGAGCGCCGCAGTTGCGGTCGTATCGAACAGGTAGGCAGCATCGGAACCACCCGAACACGTGATCTGCACCGGCGATGCGACCTGCGCCATTGCCACGTAGGTACTCGTGCAGGCCGGCGCAGTGCCCGTGATGCTCGGTGACACGACTTCGGTCGTGTGAGCCGAATCCGAGTAGTACGTCAGCGGGTAGGCCGCTGGCGCCGCCCCGCCATAAGCGACCGCAAGGTTGTTGGGCACCACATAGAGCACAGTCTGGGAGGGAGGAAGCGCTGAAGCTGGGGCGGCGATCGCTACAAGGGCGGTAGCGGCGATCAGGCTCGCGGTGATAAGGCCCGCAACAATGCGAGCAAACAGCCCACTAATAAGCCTAGACAAGGCCAGCTCCGATTCCAGACCGTGCATTGGTTATTCGCCCATCAAGAACGATCCGGCAGGATCACACGTTTCCTAAGCCCTTCAGGTTCCCAGCCCTATCAACCGCTAACCAACCTGGAAGGCTCAAGTTTTCCTATCGGTCTGCGTGTGCCCACACAGTTCGCTCACATGGATTCAACATGCTCGCGACTTGCCTGAAGCTAATGCACACCAGCCTGAACCCCACCGGATGAGGTGGCCCCGTGCCTGGCTTACCGCTGTAACAATCTCTCGAAAGTCCGTCGCGAACACGCCAACGGCGTGGCAACGAGCCATGCACACTCGCTCGCCGAGGCTCTCCGGTCACAGGCTTGTGACCGCACCCACACGCCAAGGTCCTGCGGTGACGAGCACGAGTGTGTCTGTTCCACGCTCGGGTCAGGTGTCGTTCTGAACAAGGTTCGGCGGCGATGTGGTGCGCCTTTCACCTGCTCGGGGGCAAGTGATGCGTTCGTATCGAGGCCAAAAGAGCCTGCGCATGTTGAGTTTTTGGGCTTACGACCTCCTGATGTGGCCTTCATGGTGCGACCCATGAACCAAGCAGCGAGGGCTCGTGCGCTCGCCATCACGTTCGCCCAAGCCCACGCACCGATCGGCCGAGGCCGGGCACTAACCACAATCAGCGCACTCTCTTGTAGCGCTGACTTCGCCCTCACCGACCTCGCCGTCACGCCCGTACGGGGTGCGCAGTAATGCAGCCGCAGTGATCTCATCCACGCGACCGCATCTAGATCACTACGGGTCTGGCGCAGGCGGTGGCAACAGCCCGCCAGTCTGCAGCACAGCCGCCTTGGGATGGCGCCGCCGACGCTAGCTAGTCGGCTTCAAGACCACCCGTTTGAGGAGCCGCGCACTGGGCCAAATGGGTGAGGCCTGACTACCCGGCGGTATCGGGAGCGATCGATCGAGGACGACTGCGCGAGCCCCACACATCTCGGACGTGGCCGAGAAGGCCTGCTAGAACTAGATGCTGCGGCCACCATCGAGGTTGACAACACTGCCGGTCATGAACCGCGCTGATGACGAGAGAAGGAAGTCCACTACTTCACCGGCCTCGGTCAATTCGCCGAATCGGCCGGCTGGGATGAGCCCCAAGAGCTCGTCGCGAGTGGACTCGTCATCGAGGTATTCCTGGGTCATCCGCGTGGGGAAATACCCGGGGCACAGACAGATAACGGTGACCCCCTCGTGCCCGAGCTCGAGGGCCATCGTCTTGGCCATGCTCAGCACCGCGGCCTTGCTTGCGTTGTAATCAAGGAAGTTGGCCTCCGGACGCACTGCATTGGCCGAGGCGTTGAACACGATGGTGCCGGGCCGGGTAAGACGAGTGAGCACACTGCGCGCGACGTTGAACGCG
>CAIXFH010000127.1 GCA_903918645.1 uncultured Actinomycetes bacterium
GTAACTCGACCGTCGTACATGTGTCTTATTATGGCATGGGCTACTGACAGCTGTAAACCCCGAAACCCCAATGGGGACAACCATTTCCGGATTACTACCACAGCAAGAACGAACCTCAATCTCGGCGCAACACAACCACTGCACCATCCAGCCCAGCGGCAAAGCAGCAGACATGATGCGCGCCACATGCGATCTCCCACTGGCCGTCGACCCCGATGCGCCGTACGGTCAGAACATGAGCATGCATGGAGGGCAGTTGCCCGAGACGAAGCCAGATGGTCAGGCGTACGAGGTCATCAAGCCAGATGCGCAATGGCGCGAGCGGTTAACCCCCGACGAGTACCACGTGCTTCGTCAGGCCGGCACTGAGCGTCCGTATGTCGGTGAGTACACCGATACAAAGACTCGCGGCACCTACTCATGCAGAGCGTGCAGCGCCGAGTTGTTCACCAGCGACACCAAGTTCGACTCGCACTGCGGCTGGCCGTCGTTCTGGTCACCACTAGCAGGCGAGTCAGTGGTTGAAATCGAAGATTTCACAATGGGCATGCGTCGCGTGGAAGTGCGTTGTGCGTCGTGTGGCAGCCACCTCGGGCACGTGTTCTCTGGTGAAGGCTACGGAACGCCTACTGACCAGCGCTACTGCATCAACTCGATCAGCCTGAAGTTGCAGCCGATCGAGTAGTTACGGCAGGTCTGCTACGAAGTCGGCGATCTCTCGCCGACGCCCGGTGTAGAACGGGATCTCCTCGCGCACATGCATGCGTGCCTTAGACGCGCGCAAGTGACGCATCAGGTCGACGATGCGATGCAGCTCATCAGCTTCGAAGGCGAGGATCCACTCGTAGTCTCCTAGTGCGAACGATGACACGGTATTGGCACGGACATCGGCGAACTCGCGACCCATTTGTCCGTGTTCGACAAGCATTTCGCGGCGCTCTTCATCCGGCAGCAGGTACCACTCGTAGGAGCGCACGAACGGATAGATGCACACGTAGTTCCGAGCCTGCTCGTCGGCAAGGAAGGCCGGCACGTGCGACTTGTTGAACTCGGCCGGCCGATGCAAGGCCATCTGCGACCAGACCGGCTCGAGCGCAGCACCTAGCGCAGTACGGCGGAACTGGTGATACGCGTCCTGAAGCGCGTCTGAGGTCTCGGCATGCATCCACAGAACGATGTCAGCATCTGCGCGCAACGCTGCGACGTCATACCAACCTCGGACGACCACATCGCGCGCGGCCCATTCGGCCACCAGCGATTCAAGTTCAGCGACGAGCACTGCTCGATCCGCATGACCCAGGGGGCGTGCGGCGCGGAACACCGACCAACTTGTATAGCGGCTCATCTGATTGATTTCCTTGGCCTTCTTGCCCTGCCCAGGTCGCTTACCAGATGTTGCCTTCTTGGCTGCTGCCGAAGGCTTCGAGTCAGTCATGGTGCCATTGTCCGTCTGCGGCGAGCCGCTGGGAAATCCAGGTAGCCGCCACATCTGCGCGGCCCACACACGCGGCAATGCCCACGCCGTCGTAGGTCGAACCACACACTGCCAAGCCAGGTAGCTGTTGCACCGCGTCGGTGATCCGCTGCACCCTGTCAACGTGCCCAACTGCATATCGCGGCAAGGCCCCACCCCAGCGCGACACCCGTGAAGCAACCGGTCGCGCACGGCCCAGCCGAGCAACGAAGCCGAAGTCATCTGATGCCACCGCGGTGAGTTCGGAGTCCTCGCGTTGCAGGACTTCGATGTCTTGCGCGTGGCCCAGGGAACAGCGAACGACGGCGAATCCTTTCGGAGCTGCCAAGTCTGCGACCCACTGCCACTTGTGCGATGAGAAAGTTGCCGCTTTCACGTGGCGACGTTCAGACGGCGGCACGAGATAGCCACTACCCGTTGGCAGGTCGGAGCCTGGGAGGTCTGCGGTGCGGTACAACATCGACACCACTGCCACCGATGTGGTCTCGATGGCCGCCAACTCATTAGCAGCCGGCGTCAGCCCTTGCAGCAGCCGTGCCGCGGCTGGTGCTGGCACCGCGAGAACGATCGCATCCGCTGACATCAGCGAAGGCTCGGCTGCCGAGCCCGTCTCCAACTCCCAGCCCGAGGTCGTACGCCGAATCGATCGAACCGTGACGTCGGTGATCAATTGCGCCCCAGCGCGTTCCAATCCCTCTGCGAGGGCCTGCGGAAGGCGACCGACACCACCGCGGATACCGGCGAACACCGGCCCGCTAGGCGCTCGTCGCGCAGACCGAGCGGCGGCCAGTAGCGAGCGCTCGCCTTTTGCTGCCTCGAACAAACTCGGCGCCGCCGCACGCATCGAGACGAGCATCGGGTTATCGGCGTAGACCCCCATCATGATCGGCGCAACTAGGCGATCAACAACATCGGCGCCGAGCCGACGTTCGACGTATTCGCCCAACGCGATGTCGTCACCAATCTCAGTGGCTGGCATGACGTGATCGAGTGGGAGTCGCGCAAGTGCTTGCGGTGAAAGGACTCCGCTGACCGCGATGGCATCGAGCTCGGTCGGTACCCCCATGACTAGACCGCTGGGGAGCGGCACGAGGTTGCCATTGACGAGCAGAGACGGCGAGGTGACTGCCGGATGCACGATGTCAGCGCTCAGACCTGCTTCACGTGCCAGCGCAACGGCCTCGGGCCTTGTGGCGAGCATCGATTCCGCGCCCTCGTCGAGCGCGATGCCCTCCAATTCGGCCACTCGCAGCACTCCACCAAACCGAGGCGAAGATTCAAGGACGACGACGTCGAGGTCGTGACGTTCTCGGCATAGGCGCCAAGCTGCAGCGAGCCCGGAAATTCCGCCGCCAACAACTACGACGCGCGGACGTCGGGTGTGCTCGGGTGTCTGGGTCATCGCATCTCAATGCGCAGTCGACGAGTGGACGAGGTCGACGACTCGAGCCAGGACGTCGGGGTCGGTTGCTGGGAGCACCCCGTGTCCGAGATTGAAGATGTGCCCAGGAAGGTCGGCTGCGTCCGCAAGGACCTGTCGCACTTGAGCATCCACGGCGTCATTGCCAGCGAAGAGAATGGCTGGGTCCAGGTTGCCTTGGAGCGCATGTTCGGAACCGACTCGTCGTGACGCCTCCGCTAGCGGCACCCGGAAGTCGACACCCACAACATCAGCGCCGGCATCGCGCATATCGACAAGCAACTCCCCCGTACCTACCCCGAAGTGGATTCGTGGCACGTCAAGATCGGCGACTGCTCCCAACGCTTTGCGAGAGTGGGGCTGCACGTACTGCCGGTAGTCGCGGGGCGACAAAGCCCCGACCCATGAGTCGAACAGTTGCACCGCGCTGGCCCCGGCCAGTACTTGCTGACGAAGGAACTCACCCGCGATCACCGCGAGTCGGTCAAGTAGCGCATGCCATATGTCAGGAGCGCCATACATCAGCGCCTTGGTGTGAGCGTGGTCGCGGCTTGGTCCACCCTCAACCAAGTACGACGCCAACGTGAACGGGGCTCCCGCGAAACCGATCAAAGGGGTGCTGCCTAGTTCTCCGGTCAGGGCGGTGACCGCGGCGAGGATCGGCGCAACATCCTCCGCTGTGAGATCACGAAGCCGACCAACGTCGGTCGCCGATCGGAATGGCTGCGCCACCACTGGGCCAACTCCAGGCACGATATCGAGGTCAATCCCAATGGCTTTGAGTGGAACGACTATGTCGCTGAAGAAGATTGCCGCATCAACGCCGTAGCGACGAACCGGCTGCAGTGTGATCTCGACCACGAGGTCGGTAGTGAAACATGACTCGAGCATGGCCGTGCCTTCGCGGATAGCTCGGTACTCGGGCAAAGATCGACCCGCCTGCCGCATGAACCACACGGGCGTGTGCGGAACCGGCTTACGACGCGCAGCCAGCAAGAGCGGAGAGTTAGACGTGCGGCCATCGGCTAGTGGATGACTCGTCGGAAGTGATCCAACAGGCTGTGCTGTTGGCTCGCTGGGGTTGCTATCGCCAGGGTTCACGTTGTCGATCGTGTCATCTGACCGCGAGGACGTCGAACCGGGGCCAGCGCCCAGCCAGCAAGGAGCCCGCACCGGGGCCAGCACCGGGGTAAGCACCGGGGCAGTTGCCGCACCGCGACTCGATACGAACGACTCGCCGACGATGACCTGACGTCCCTCCCCCAGCGTGGAAGTCGACCTAGTCTCGAGCCATGGGTGCTAGAGGACGCGGGACCGGCGCTGACCCCCAAGCGGGAGCAGTACCTGCATCGTTCGCGCGCGCGCTGGACAGCTTGCACGGAGTTGAACTCCGGCCCGAGGTGTCGATCGAGGAGACCCCGGCCCCCCAGCGACTCTCTCCGTTTGCGGTGGCAATCCAAGCCGAGGTGCTCTTGGCCAACGACGACGATGCCGACGAAGCAGCCTCGGGGCGCTTTGTCTTGCTGCACGATCCGGATGGGCAGGAACCGTGGGACGGACAGTTTCGCCTCGTCACCTTCGCCAAAGGCACTGTTGAACTTGATATCGCATCTGACCCGATGCTCACCGAGGTTGCGTGGTCGTGGTTGCTCGAGGCGCTTGAGGAACGAGGCGCCCAATTCCGCGCCGAATCAGGAACGGTCACGCGCACAGCATCGCAATCCTTCGGTGCAATCGGTGAGCGGCCACCGCAAGGCGATGTCGAGGTCCGTGCGTCTTGGACCCCGGCCACCGACGACATCGGCCCACACTTGCAAGCGTGGAGCGATGTCCTGAGCCGCATCGCAGGGCTACCGCCGTTGCCTCCAGGCGTGTCCTCGCTGTTGCTCTCACGTCGACGCTGAACCTCGCCCCCGACCGGCGCCTAGCCGGCTGCGATTGCCCTCATTAGTTCGCAATCACCCCATCGGGTGACCGCAGTGTCCGCATTTGCCTCCCCTAATGGGTCAAGGTTTGGCCAGGTTGCGTCGATAGGCCTTGTGTAAGCCGGATTGGTCCGGTCGGTAAAACCGTCAAGGAGTGTCGTCGTGGTCGCAGTTATAGAGCGTTCTGGATCTGGGATCCCGATGCCCCGTGCGAAGTTCACCGCACTAGTCGTCGCCGAATCGACTTCGCGTCGCCAAGCTTTGGTCTCCCGGCTGCGCCTACTCGGTGCTCGCGAGGTCATCGAGGCCGCAAGTGGCGCTGAGGCGCGTGTTCGTGGCTTTTACGAGGGTCCCCGCGACTTGGTGATCATCGAAGGTGGTCTTTCCGACGGCCCGGCTCTGCCGCTGCTGGCAGATCTGCGTGCCGCTGGTTGGCGTCGTGTCGTCTTGCTGACCGTCCGCGACGATCCTTACGCGGTTCGGGCCGCCCTTGGTGCCGGAATTCGCTGCTACGTCGTGACCCCCGAAGAAGCCCTGGCCCCCATCGCGCCCTCTGCTCGGCCCCGACCACGCACTGGAGCACCAGACGAACTGTCAGCTCGCGAGGTTGAGGTTGTCCAGCTGGTCGCTGAGGGACGCTCGAACAAGGACATCGGCGAGTCACTTGGACTTTCATCGTTGACGGTCAAGAGCCACCTGGCTCGTATCGCCCGCAAGCTTGGCACCGGTGATCGCGCTGAGATGGTCGCGATGTCGATGCGCAGTGGAGTCGTCAACTAACCCAGCAAGAGTGACCCGGCAAGCCTTCACGGGGCCTCCGGATCATCTTTTGTGAGCAAACGGCTCTATCGTGGTGCTTGTGGACGAGGTGAACGACGCTGACGTGTCGCTTCTCGACGTCCCAGAAACCTCTGCCGAGGTACCCACTCAATCCACCGCTATCCCGCTGTTGACTCCGCGTGAAGGCGTCCCACCGGTGGTCGAGACGACCAAGGCCTTGATTGCTGCAGCATTAGCACTTGCTAGCGGCACCGGCCCAGTGGCGTTGGATGCGGAGCGCGCCTCTGGATACCGCTACGGCCAGCGTGCCTACCTGATCCAACTCCGACGAGCCGGTAGCGGCTCGCATCTCATCGATCCCATTGCAGTCACAGACCTCCAGCCGCTCGCTGAGGCTCTTGCCGGCACCGAGTGGGTCTTGCATGCGGCATCCCAAGACCTGCCGTGCCTGCGCGAGATCGGCCTCACCCCCGCGTCGCTCTTTGACACCGAACTGGCCGGCCGGCTTCTGGGCTATCCACGCGTTGGGCTCTCGACCCTGCTCGACGACGTTCTCGGCTTCTCGCTAGCCAAGGAGCATTCCGCTGCGGACTGGTCCACTCGACCATTGCCTGAGCCGTGGCTGCGTTATGCCGCACTTGACGTCGAACTCCTCGTCGAACTGCGCGATGCGCTGGAGGCAGAACTCATCGAGACCGGCAAAATGGCTTGGGCCCGTGAGGAATTTGACGCCATCCGCGACGCACCTGCCACTCCGGCGCGGATCGATCCATGGCGTCGCACGTCAGGGATGCACAAGGTACGACGCCCACGTCAGCTTGCCGTCATTCGAGCACTGTGGGAGCGGCGCGACGAGATCGCTCGTCGCCGCGACACCTCACCGGGTCGGGTCCTGCCCGATAGTGCAGTGGTGGCGGCCGCAACTGCCGCGATAGGTCCGGCGGCGCCAGACCTATCCTTCCTGCCAGCCTTCGCTGGTAGAGGCGCACGTAGACATCTCGCCGACTGGCAGAACGCGACCGAAGCTGCCTTGGCACTTCCCGATTCCGCGCTACCAGCGACCTCGCTGCCCGCAGAAGGTCCACCCCCGCCCCGCGCGTGGGCCGATCGTGACCCAGTCGCCTCCGCCCGACTCGCGTCGGCACGGATCAATCTCGCTGCCGTAGCGGAACGTGTCTCGATGCCAGTCGAGAACTTGATCTCACCGGATCTGGTTCGTCGGGTGCTCTGGAGCCCGCCAGCGGACATCGACACCGTCGAGCCGCTGGAGGCACAGACCCGCGTTAGTGCGGCATTGGCCGCAGGCGGTGCCCGCCCCTGGCAAATCGCACAGGCTACCGATGCCGTGGTCATGGCATTTCGCGAGCCACAGCCCGTCGAATCAGTGCCGATCCCACCAGCCGACCCAGCGCCGCTGGACTCAAACGAACCAGCACAGCCTTAGGCCGGGCCGATTGACCCGTCTGTCCGCTGCCGGATTTGAGTGTCCGCGCCGACCTGTGGTTAGGTGAGCCTTACCTACCTTGTGAGGGAGTTGACGTGCTCGCGAATTACTTGATCGGACTCCGAGAGGGCCTTGAGGCCGCCCTCGTAGTCGGGATCTTGGTCGCGTACGTCGTGAAGACGGGAAATCAGCACCGCCTCCCCTACCTTTGGCTGGGCACCGGCGCCGCGATCGTGCTGTCGCTCGCCTTTGGCGGCGTACTAACCCTCACCTCACATTCCCTATCCGATCAAGCCCAGCACGCGTTTGCCGGAATCGTCTCGATCATCGCGGTGGGCTTGGTCACCTGGATGGTCTTCTGGATGCGACGCACCGCCAGGGAAATGCGTGGCGAACTCCACGGACGCCTCGACAGTGCATTGAATGCAGGCGGCATCGCACTCGCCTTTGTCGCCTTTGCCTCTGTGCTTCGCGAAGGCTTGGAAACCGCGCTCTTCTTATGGGCCGCCACCAACGCCAGCTCAGGCACCATTCCCGCGCTGGGCGGTGCACTACTTGGGATCGGTACGGCGGTGCTCATCGGCTGGGCGTTCTACCGAGGCTCGCTGCGGCTAAACCTGGCCTCATTCTTCACCTGGACCGGTGCCCTGCTCATCGTCGTAGCCGCAGGAGTACTTGCCTACGCCGTGCGCGACCTTCAGGAAGCCGGCTGGCTGCCAGGTTCAGCCAATATCGCCTTCGATGTCAGTGACACCGTCTCTGAGACCAGCCCGCTGGGAACTGTCCTCGGCGGCTTCTTCCACTTCGACCCGGTGACCACCTGGCTGCAGCTCATTACCTGGGTCAGCTATCTAGCAGTCGTTTTCTCGATCTACCTTCGTCCCCAACGAGCGGGTGCGATTGTCACCGCACCCGCCCCGTCCCCCACTGTCGGAACCACAACATCGCCGGGCGACTCCTAGCCCAAGCGAGCCATCCGCCGGGTCGTGCCTGCTGGCACAACGTAGGATCTGTGTTACCCACGGGTAACAACACCCAGCTGTAAGGAGCACCCATGAGTCGTCCGATCCGCGACGTCGTACTAGTCGACGCAGTTCGTACGCCGTTCGGGAAGGCTGGGGCCACCGGCCTTTACGCCCAGACCAGAGCCGATGATCTCGTCGTAGCCGCCTTCCGAGAGTTGCTGAGGCGCAACCCCACCCTCTCCCCCGACCGCATCGACGATGTGGCTGTTGCCGCCACAACTCAGATCGGCGATCAGGGCTTGACCCTGGGCCGCACCGCGGGAATCCTCGCCGGCTTCCCTAGATCGGTACCCGGCCAGTCAGTGGATCGAATGTGCGCCGGTGCCATGACCGCGGTGACTAACCTCGCCGGCGGCATCGCCTTCGGTGCCTACGACGTCGTCGTCGCCAGTGGGGTCGAACACATGGGCCGACACCCGATGGGCGAAGGTATCGACCCGAATCCGCGGTTCGTCGCTGAGCACCTAGTCGACACCGAAGCGCTGGTGATGGGTAAGACCGCCGAGAACTTGCATGACCGATTGCCACACCTGAGCCGAGTACGGGCCGACGAGTTCGCCTTGAGCAGCCAGGAAAAGACCGCCAAGGCCTACGCCGACGGGGTCATCCCAGCCGATCTGGCCCCCGTTGCGATTCGCGACGCTCAGCAGGGTTGGGGCGTCGCCACTGTCGACGAGCCACCTCGCCCAGGCACAAGCCTGGCCGCACTCGCCGCGTTGAAGACTCCCTTTCGCGCTCACGGCCGGGTCACGGCTGGAAACAGCGCGGGTCTCAACGACGGAGCGACTGCGGCGGTGTTGGCCAGCGCCGACACTGCCCGCGAACTAGAGCTATCCATCAAGGCTCGTCTGGTCTCATTCGCCTACGCCGGAGTCGAGCCTGAAGTCATGGGCCTTGGCCCGGTGCCGTCGACCCAAAAGGCTCTGGCCAAAGCGGGGCTCACTATCGAGGACATCGGTCTATTCGAGATCAACGAGGCCTTCGCCGTTCAAGTGCTCGCCTTCCTCGACCACTTCGGGCTCTCTGATGACGATCCTCGAGTCAATCCATTCGGCGGGGCTATAGCTGTGGGTCATCCGCTGGCGTCATCCGGGATCCGCCTGATGGCATATCTGGCAAAGAGTTTCGAGCGTCGCCCTGAAGTCCAATATGGCCTCACGACCATGTGTATTGGCCTGGGCATGGGTGGCACGGTCATCTGGGAGAACCCACACTTCGATGGGCGGACGTCATGAGCACAGGCACCGAGACCGCCTCCACGATCACCGACTCCACTATCGCCGCCGCCCCGGACGAGGTGGTGACCCAATCGCTTCTGCGCATCGTCGCGCTCCCGGGCACCGGTGCGAGAGCCGCACTCATCACCCTCGACAACGGCCACGACCACACCAAACCCAACACGCTAGGCATCGCTGGTCTTGCTTCCCTCGACTCAGCAATCGACGCCGCCGAGACCGCAGCGAAGGCTGGCCAGATTGTTGCCCTTGCCATCACGGGAAAGCCGTTCGTCTTCGCGGTCGGTGCCGACCTAACCGGAGTTCCGCGCCTTCACGATCTTGAGCAAGCTCGGCAGCTAAGTGCCATGGGACACAGGGTGTTTCGGCGGCTCGGCGAGCTTCCAGTGCCGACTTTCGCGTTGCTCAACGGTGCCACTCTCGGCGGCGGTCTCGAAATCGCTCTCCATTGCACGTACCGCACCGTCTCGAGCGGTGCCGGGCTGATCGCGTTCCCCGAGGTCGCGCTCGGCCTCGTGCCCGGCTGGGGTGGCGCTTACCTTCTTCCGCGGCTCATCGGTGCCAAGAATGCGATCAAGGTCATCGTCGAGAATCCGCTGAGTCAAAACCGGATGCTCAACCCCAAGCAGGCAGCGACGCTAGGCATCGCAGACGCGATGTTCGAGCCCGCTGACTTCTTGGTCCAATCGCTGAGGTGGGCGGCCGCCGTAGTCGCGGGCGAGGTCACGCCATCGCGCCCACTTGTCGACACCGGCGCTGAATGGGATGACGCCATCACCGAAGGTCGCGAACTCGTTTCGGCAGCCCTCCACGGCTCTGCTCCAGCCGCTGAGCGCGCGCTCGATCTGATCGACCAGGCCCGCAACCGGACTCCCGATGCCGGTTTCGCTGCCGAGGACGACGTGCTCGCCGAATTGATCATGAGCGACGAGTTCCGAGCCAGTCTCTACGCCTTCGATCTGGTGCAACGTCGAGCCAAGCGACCCGTCGGCGCACCTAACCCGGCCCTGGCGAGGCCCATCACCAAGGTTGGAATCGTGGGCGCTGGCCTGATGGCCAGCCAACTGGCCCTGCTTTTCGCGCAGCGCCTCGAAGTACCCGTCGTCATGACCGACCTCAACCAAGAGCGGGTCGACACTGGCGTGGGCTACGTGCGAAATGAGATCGACACGTTGCAGGCAAAGGGAAAGTTCAGCAACGACAAGGCAAATCGGCTCCGCGCCCTGGTATCAGGCACAACGACCAAAGCCGATTTCGCCGATGCCGACCTTGTGATCGAGGCTGTCTTCGAGAAGCTGGAACTCAAACGCGAGATCTTCGCCGAGCTTGAGACGCATATCTCCGCGACTTGCCTGCTGCTCACCAACACCTCATCGCTTTCGGTGACCGAGATGTCGCGCGGTCTGGCGCACCCCGAGCGCGTGGTTGGCTTCCACTTCTTCAACCCGGTCGCCAAGATGCCACTCCTGGAGATCGCCAGTACCGAACTCACCGACGAGGTCGCACTCGCAACCGCCTTCGCAGTTGGCAAGGCCCTGAAGAAGTCGTGCGTCCTAGTGCACGACGCCCCGGCGTTTGTGGTCAACCGGATCCTGATTCGCTTCCTCGGCGAGGTGATCGCAGCATTCGACGAAGGCACCCCGTTCGACATCGTCGAACATGCCCTCGATCCTCTCGGGCTCCCGATCTCGCCTTTCCTTCTCCTGCAACTCGTCGGGCCTGGGGTGGCTCTTCACGTGTCCGAGACGATGCACCTAGCCTTCCCTGATCGGTACTTGGTATCTCCGAATCAACAGCGCATCGTTGACGCTGGAATCACCCGACTCCTCACCTGGGATGGCGCCGTGCCGCGGCTCACCGACGAGGTGACCGGCCTGCTGGTCGTCGGCAACTCTGCGTCAACCGCCGAGCAGTTGCGACAGCGAGCCCTCGATGCGATGGCCCAAGAAGCCAGGCTCATGCTCGATGACGGCGTCGTGGCCGAACCGCAGGACATCGATTTGTGCATGATGCTCGGGGCCGGTTGGCCCTTCCATCTGGGCGGTATTACCCCCTATCTGGATCGCACGGGAACCAGCGAACGGGTCACAGGGCGACGATTCCTGGCGCCCGGCGTAGCAAGCCTGCCCACTGCACCCGCTGCGTGATCACGGCGCTTGGGCAGAGCGAAACGTGAACCTTCCTCACCCGTCCGATGGCGTTGCAGCGCAACACAATCCCCTATGGTCATTGCTATGACGGACACCTTCGATCCGACACCCTTGCGCCGCGAGGTGCTGGCCGTCATTCTGCTCGATAGGGGCCCGCTCGCAGACTTCGACATCGGGCCCGACGGCATCGCACATCCAGGCGCTGGGTTCGAGGGCGTACAGATCACGTGGTCCGAATTGGCGAGTGCAGCCGCCAACACCGGGCTCCCCTCGCACACTGTGCGACGACGGCTTGCGAGGTGGCTGCGGCTCAGGATTGTGCTCGACACCTGGCTGAGTGGCCCTGACCGACCGGCCCGCCAAAACCGGGTCATTTCTGTGATTCGGCCAAGAGCTCTGCCACGAGATCACGCTCTCCATCCTGGCTCGGGCTGGGCGTTGCACTCGGTGCTAGGCGGGGCGGTCGATGTGGGCTTGGCGATGCGCGGAGTCGATGACGACGGCCACCTTGACCCCGATTCAGTTGGTCTACTCCCCTTTGGAGTCCTCACCGCGGCTGGCATCGACCTCGATATCGCCACCGGTCGGGCGCACCGCTACCTCGACGACATGGCCCAACTAGCTGCCGATCGACTCCGACGCGATCCATCGGCCGTGCTTCGCTCCCTGGGCGATGCCGATGTCATCACCCTGCTAGCTAACGCGCACTTTCGTCATGTGCTCCTCGACGGTCAAGGAATGCGCACTGCGGCAGTGCCCAGTCGCGATCGCGGCTGGCTCGACCTCGGTCGAGTTGATCCGGCGTTCGCAATCTCAGCAGCCCAACTCACCGATCCAGACACACGCGGCTTTGACCGGCCCATCCTGATCACCGCTGACGAGATTGCCATGGTTCGCGCGGGAGGACGACCGATCGGCCAGTCACTTGCCGACCCCTGCACCGGATGAACCGAGCCGGCCAGCGTCACGCCAGGCCTGACTCGCGCGACCGGGCTATTCGATCCCGTGCTCTGTCTCGGTGACGATGGTGATGTCGCTCGCAGCATCACGATCGTCGGACGACGTGGTGACGTTGTCGAATCGAGCCACGGTCTCGACGATGCCACGCGAGATGTCCTGCGCGGTGAGCCCGAGTTGAGCCAGCAACGACACACGCGATGCCTGTTCGAGAAACTTTGGCGCGATACCGACATCACGGCAGGGCACGTCGACATCGGCCGCACGCAATGCCGATGACACCGCGCTGCCCACACCACCCGTACGGACGTTGTCCTCAACAGTGACGACGAGTCGATGACTGCGTGCAAGATCGACCAAGGCATCGGGAACAGGAATCACCCAGCGGGGATCAATCACGGTCACGCCGATGCCTTGATCTGCAAGGCGTTCCGCCACCTCTAGGCACAGCGAGGCAAACGCGCCAACCGAAACTAGGAGCACGGTCGAGTCGGCGTCTCGTCGTAGTACATCGACCCCACCCACACGTTCGATCGCCGCGATAGGGGCCGCGACCGCACCCTTCGGGAACCGGACGACGGTGGGGTGGTCTGAGACTTCGAGAGCTTCGCCAAGTTCTTCACGCAGAGTGGCTTCGTCTCGCGGGGCAGCAATCGATATACCCGGAACTATGGACAGGAGCGAGATGTCCCACATGCCGTTGTGACTTGCGCCGTCATCGCCGGTGATTCCTGCGCGGTCGAGTACGAACGTGACACCGGCTCGGTGCAGCGCACAGTCGAAGATCACTTGGTCGAAAGCCCGGTTCATGAAGGTCGCATAGATGGCAACCACGGGATGAAGCCCGGCATACGCCATCCCCGCAGCGCTAGTGGCCGCGTGTTGCTCAGCGATCCCAACGTCATAACAACGGTCTGGGAACTCTCGAGCGAATCGTGCCAGACCAACCGGACCCATCATTGCCGCAGTGACAGTCACGATGTCGGGCCTGCGCCGCGCAGCGGAGATGATCTCGTCACCGAACACTGAAGTCCAGCTCGTGCCACTGGTCGAGAGCGGCTGTCCGGTCTCAGCGTCGATGACCCCGACTGCGTGAAAGCGTTCTGCGTCATCGAGTTCGGCAGGCCGATAGCCACGGCCCTTCTCGGTGATGGCATGCACGATTACTGGGCCCTGGTACGCGCGTGCTCGGCGCAGCGCATGTTCGAGCGCCACGACATCATGACCGTCGACCGGCCCGATGTACTTGAGCCCTAAGTCCTCAAACATCCCCTGCGGGGCGACGATGTCTTTGAGCCCTTTCTTCAGCCCATGCAAAGTCTCATACATCGGCACGCCGACAACTGGCGTCTTGCCAAGCACTCGCTTGCCCCAGTCAAGGAAACGTTCGTATCCGCGTGTGGTGCGCAGTGTTGCAAGGTGGTGCGCAACCCCACCGATAGTGGGCGAGTACGAGCGCTCATTGTCATTGACGACGATCACTACTGGACGCTTGGGCGCCGCCGCGATGTTGTTCATGGCCTCCCAGGCCATCCCACCGGTGAGCGCTCCGTCCCCGATGATCCCCACGACGTGTCGACGGCTGAGTTGGCCGGTGAGCTCGAATCCTTTGGCAATGCCATCGGCCCAGGCAAGTGCGGTGGAGGCGTGCGAGTTCTCAACGATGTCGTGCTCTGACTCGGCACGACTCGGATAGCCCGACAGGCCACCCTCCTTGCGAAGTTGGTCGAAATCGTCGGCTCGACCGGTCAGCATCTTGTGCACGTACGCCTGGTGGCCGGTATCGAAGATCAGCACATCGGTCGGGGAGCGAAAGACTCGGTGCAAGGCGATCGTGAGCTCGACAACTCCCAGGTTCGGGCCGAGGTGACCACCAGTGCGGGTTACCTTCTCCACCAGTTCGGCACGGATCTCAGCGGCGAGCTCGGGCATGAGAGCAGCCGGCATCGCTTGCAGGTCGGTAGGCGAGGTAATCCGCCCGAGCAGGGACATGTCACCAGTCTAGGGATGGGCAGCGCCCGCGCATCCCGGATGCCGCCTACGTGTCGCGGCTCACGTTGAACCGACGTCGAGTCGTGATGTTGGTTTCAGCCTTGGCCACAGGGGTCACGGCCAAGGCGATACGTAACCAGTGGGACGCAGGATCAGAGGCGGGGTCGCCAGCGCGTTCCGAGCAGGGCCTCTTCCACCATCGATACCTCGCGCACCGCTCGGGAGAGACGAGCACCTTCGCTCTCCAACGCTCGGAGCGCGGCTTCAATGACTTCCGGCTCGACCCGATCTCCGAGTTCACGTCTGGCTGCCGCGTATGCCTCACGGGCACCTTCGCGAGCCGAAATGACGTGGTGCGCCGCAAACCGCACAAGCACAAGCGGATAGCGACGTAGTACATCGTGCGCGCGGTAGTCGGCCGGGCACAAATCAAGCAGCCACGCGGTCGCCGACTCCTCCCAACCAGGCAGGTGCGGCGAACGTACAGCCTTCGGCCAGCCCGGAGGTGAAGCGTCGGAAGTCACGGCCCGAACTTAGCCAACAAGGGAGCGAAGTACGTACTGCAGGATCCCGCCGTTGCGGTAGTAGTCGGCCTCGCCGGGTGTATCGATCCGCAGCACCGCGTCGAACTCGAGGCTCGTACCGTCAGCGCCAGCCGCGCTCACCCGCAAGGTATCGGGCGTGACGCCGTCATTGAGCGCCGTGACACCACTGATGTCGAAGACCTCTGTGCCCGTCAGACCCAACGAGGAAGCGGTGTGACCAGCCGGGTACTGCAACGGCAACACGCCCATGCCAATGAGGTTAGATCGGTGAATCCGCTCGTACGACTCGGCGATAACGGCGCGAGCCCCGAGCAACGCAGTGCCCTTGGCCGCCCAGTCGCGTGAGGAACCAGACCCGTACTCCTTACCAGCCAGGATCACCAGTGGCACGCCGGCTGAAGCGTACGACTGTGCGGCGTCGTAAATGGTGACCTGCGGGGCATCGACGGCGGTGAAGTCGCGAGTGAATCCACCTTCAACACCGTGCAGCAGTTGATTGCGCAGCCGAATGTTGGCGAAGGTGCCACGAATCATCACCTCATGGTTTCCACGCCGTGAGCCATAGGAATTGAAGTCCGAGCGCGCCACACCATGATCGGCGAGGTACTTGCCGGCCGGGCTGTCGGCCTTGATCGAACCAGCTGGGCTGATGTGATCGGTGGTGACGGAATCGCCGAGCATCGCCAACACGCGTGCACCAGTGATGTCTGTGACAGCCGAGGGCTCAGCGGCCATCCCATCGAAATACGGTGGCTTGCGCACGTATGTGGAGTCGGGGTCCCAGGCGAATGTGCTGCCGCTAGGAGTAGGGAGTGAGCGCCACAGTGCATCACCGGCGAATACGTCGGCATACCGAGCCGTGAACATCTCGGCGTCGATGCATGAGTCGACAGTGGTCTGCACCTCGGCGGTCGATGGCCAGATGTCACTCAGATAGACCGAGTGTCCATCTGGATCGACGCCGAGTGGCTCGGTGGTGATATCGATATCCATCGTGCCCGCAATCGCATACGCCACAACCAAAGGCGGCGATGCCAAGTAGTTCATCTTGACGTCGGGATTGATTCGTCCTTCGAAGTTGCGGTTGCCCGAGAGCACCGCGGTAACAGCCAAGTCTTCAGCATGCACCGCCGCACTGACCTCGCTGGGCAGCGGACCGGAGTTACCGATACATGTGGTGCAGCCGTAGCCCACCAGATTGAAACCGAGCTTCTCAAGGTAAGGCGTGAGCCCGGCCTTGTTGTAGTAGTCGGTGACAACCTTTGAGCCTGGAGCCAGGGTTGTCTTCACCCAAGGCTTACGCGAGAGGCCACGTTCAACTGCCTTCTTCGCGAGCAAACCAGCAGCCACCATTACCGACGGGTTCGAGGTGTTCGTGCAAGACGTGATTGCCGCGATGGTTACAGCTCCGTGCCCGACGGTGACTTGCTCGCCATCGATGTCGAAGGTTGCAGTGCGCGCGGGGGCATCGGTGTAAGCAGCAAGCGCACCGGCGAAGGCAGTACGCGCATCGCTCAAAGACACGCGATCCTGCGGCCGCTTTGGCCCAGCAATCGACGGCACGACCGTAGCAAGATCAAGTTCGATCATTTCGGAATAGGTCGGCTCGTGCTGCGGGTCGAACCACAACCCCTGGGCCTTGGCGTATGCCTCCACCAACGCGACCTGCGAGGCGGGACGGCCGGTGAGACGCAGGTAACGCAAAGTCTCTTCGTCGATCGGGAAGATTGCGACGGTTGACCCGTACTCAGGGCTCATGTTGCCGATCGTGGCTCGGTTGGCCAGCGGAACGGCAGCAACACCTTCGCCGTAGAACTCAACGAACTTGCCTACTACCCCGTGTTTGCGCAGCAGCTCAGTGATGGTGAGAACCAGATCGGTGGCGGTCGTGCCGTCGGGCAGCGAGCCAGTGAGGCGGAAGCCGAGCACATGCGGAATCAGCATCGACACTGGTTGGCCCAACATCGCGGCCTCAGCCTCGATCCCACCAACACCCCAACCCAAGACACCAAGACCGTTGACCATGGTGGTGTGTGAGTCGGTTCCCACGCAGGTGTCTGGATAAGCCTGGCCGTTGCGCACCATGACCACACGGGCGAGCGCTTCGATGTTGACCTGGTGGACGATTCCGGTGCTTGGCGGTACAACCTTGAACTCGTCGAATGCACTCTGACCCCAGCGCAGGAACTGATAGCGCTCGTGGTTTCGGCCGTAGTCGAGTTCCTCGTTGCGCTCGAGGGCATCTCGACTCGCGAAGAAGTCTGCGATCACCGAGTGATCAATGACCAGTTCGGCAGGTGCGAGTGGGTTGATCTTGTCGGGGTCGCCGCCTAGATCCTTCATAGCTTCGCGCATGGTCGCGAGGTCGACAACGCAGGGCACACCAGTGAAGTCCTGCATAATGACGCGGGCCGGTGAGAACTGGATCTCCTCGGACGGTTCGGCGATCGGGTCCCAGGCGCCCAGTGTGCTGATGTCAGCAGCGGTGACGTTGGCGCCATCCTCGGTACGCAACAGGTTTTCCAGCAACACCTTGTGGGTGAAGGGCAACCGCGCTGAGCCTTCGACAGCGTCGATACGGAAAATCTCGTACGTAGTCCCCTCGACCTCAAGGTCGGACCGGGACCCAAAACTGTTCTTGCTCGTCATCGCTGCTCCTCGTCGACCTGCTGGCTCATTACGTCGGCGCCGGCTTTGGCTTTGGCTACTAAGGTAAACTATCTCGATATCAAGATAGTTTACCTTAGTAGCCCATCGCCGTCCGCCACACCGGTGCGTGCCATCAACCCCGGGCCGGTGGTACGAGAGCAGCAACGGCCTCCAGATGGTGCGTCATCGGGAATAGGTCGAAGCCGCGCACCGAGGCAACTGTCCACCCGGCCTCACGGGCATACCCGATATCGCGCCCGAGCGATGCAGGGTCGCACGACACATAAGCGATCACGCGCGGCGCCATGTCGAGCAAGGACTCCATCACCTTGCGACCAGCCCCGCTTCGAGGGGGATCCAGCACGACCAAGTCGGCCCCGGTGACGATGTGCTCAGTGAGCCAAAGATCAACGGACGCCTCATGAATATGTACGTGTGGCAGGTCATGCATATTGCGGCGGGCGTCACCGCACGCCTGCACCGAGGTCTCTACTGCGTCGATCCGACCGGTATCGCCCACGTCGGCAGCCAGCGATCCGGCAAACAGTCCGACCCCGCAGTAAAGATCCAGCAGATGCTCGCCTGGTTGCGGTGCGAGGACCGCGCGCACCGCATCGATGAGGGCATCAGCCGCCCCTGGATGAACCTGCCAAAACCCTTCGACCCCAACCCGCCAGTCTCGACCGCCAGCAGATTCGCGCACCCACTTTCGACCGCGGAGGCCAGGCACCGTCACCGACGATGGAAGCGACGGCAGTGTTCGCACCATCGGGCTCGGCAACACTGCCACTTCACCAGTACTTGAGGCGACCACAGTGATGTCGTCGACACCAAGCCACGTGCGACGAGTGACCTCGGCGCTGTCGACCCCCTGGCTCACCAGTGGGCAGGACTCAACGGGCTCAACTAGGTGCGAGCCATGTCTGCGAAAACCCGCTCGACCGTTGTTATCGACGGCATAGCGCACGCGCGTTCGCCAGCCCAGGCCCTCGTGGTCGCCAGCCACTGCTGCGACCTGGACCGACTCCTCGAGTGGCGCTCCCCCGACTTCGGTCAGACCGCCGAGTCTGTGCAACTGCTCGCGTAGGACGCGCGCCTTGAGTTCACGTTGCGCCGCCAATTCCACGTGCTGCCAGTCGCAACCACCGCACACGCCAGCGTGCGCGCACGGAGCCTCCCTGCGATCAGGTGAGGCGGTGAGCACCTTGTGGACGTCCGCAAAGAGGTATCTGCCCTTGGGTCCTTTACTGGTGACGACTACTTCCACCTGTTCGCCGGGCAGCGCATGACGGACGAAGACCACCTGGTCCTTATCCCTGGCAACGCAATGGCCACCATGTGCAACATCGCCGACCTCGAGCACGAGCCGATCACCGATGGCGGTCACGGGGTATCGCCGGGAGTCCCTTGCCCGTCGGCGTATTCGGCCAAGACTGCCGCGTCCTGGGCGCTGGCAGTGGGTTCTCCGCGCCGAACAGCACCAACCCCGACCGACTCGATGCGACCCGCCGCAGCCTGACTCGAAGTGAGCTGCCATGGCACGTTGGACACCATGACACCCGGCGTGAACAGCAGACGAGTTTTCAGTCGCAGGGCGCTTTGGTTGTGCAGGATCTGCTCCCACCAGCGGCCCACGACGTATTCAGGGATGTACACAACGACAAGGTCGCGTGGACTTGTTCGGTGGAGTCCCTTTACGTAATCGAGGATGGGTCGCGTGATCTCTCGATACGGCGAGTCCAGAACTTTCAGCGACACCGGAATCGCACGGCGCTCCCACTCGGCGATCAACGTCTGCGTATCAGCTGGATCGACGTTGACCGTCACAGCTTCAAGAGTGTCAGGTCTAGTCGCCCGAGCGAATGCGACGGCTCGCAGTGTCGGCTTGTGCAACTTCGATACAAGAACCATGGCATGCACTCGCGACGGCAAGGTGGTGGTTTCATCGTCGTCAGGCGTGAGTTCGATGCGCACCCGTTCGTAGTGCTTATGAATCGCCTGCATCAACAGGTAGAGCACCGGCATAGCGATGCAGACGATCCAAGCGCCCTTCGTGAACTTGGTGATGAGCACGATGAATAGCACAGAGCCCGTCATCACGAAGCCGATCGCGTTGACCACTCTGCTGCGCATCATCCGTCGACGATCAGCAGGGGATGGGCCTTCACGGAGTAATCGGTTCCAGTGCCTGATCATCCCGAGCTGGCTGAGCGTGAACGATACGAATACCCCGACGATGTACAGCTGGATCAAGCTTGAAACTTCAGCCCCGTAAACGACAACTAGCAGAATCGCCAGACCAGCCAGAACCGCGATCCCATTCGAGAACGCGAGCCGGTCACCGCGTGTGTGCAATTGGCGTGGCAGATAGCCGTCGCGGGCCAGGATCGATCCGAGGACCGGGAAGCCGTTGAAAGCAGTGTTAGCTGCCAAGGCAAGAATCAGCGCAGTGGCAAACGATACGTAGAGGAATCCGAGGTGAAAGTTACCGAATACGGCCGAGGCAATCTGTGCGATCACCGTCTTTTGCGCCTGCCCGGCGGGTAGCCCGACGAGGTCCTTGTCCTGCTCGGTGACATGCACCTGCGTGTACAGGGCCAGCCAGGTGATGCCGGCAAACATCACCATCGCGATAGCACCGAGCATGAACAGTGTGGTGGCAGCATTCTTGCTCTTGGGCTTGCGGAACGCTGGTACACCGTTGGCGATGGCCTCGATGCCGGTAAGCGCAGTTGTGCCTGACGAGAAAGAACGAGCAACGAGAAACATCAGAGCAAGACCGGCGAATGATGATTCCGGAGTGATCTGCCAGCCCGCGCTCTCGGCAAGAAGCACATCACCTGTCCAGATCCGATACAGCGCGAGACCGATCATCACGAAGATCCCAAACACGAATCCATAAGTAGGAATCGCGAAGAGTGCCCCGGACTCACGAACACCTCGGAGATTCATCACCGTGATGACAAGGATGACGCCCACGGCCCACTCGACCTTGTGATCACCGATGACTGGATACGCCGATGCCAGGTTGGCCACAGCCGACGCAATGGACACCGCGACCGTAAGTACGTAATCGACAAGAAGCGCACTCGCGACAAATACCCCAGCCCTGGCACCAAGGTTGGTGGTCACTACTTCGTAGTCACCACCGCCACTGGGATACGCGTGGACATTTTGTCGATAGGACGCAACCACCACCGCGTAGATGAAGATCACCAGCAGTGCTACCCAAGGCGCCCAGCTGTACAGCGCCACTCCGCCCAAGGACAGAACGAGCAAAATCTCTTGTGTGGCATAGGCATTAGACGAAAGAGCGTCAGATGCGAACACCGGTAATGCGATGCGCTTGGGCAGCAGAGTCTCGCCCAATTGTTCGTTAGATAGCGCGCGCCCGACGAGGAGTCGCTTCGCGGAATCGGTCATCGGTGACACGTTTACGAACTCTAGTGCCGCTCTGCATGCCCAGTCGCACCGGGCGACGCGCACGGGGTCGTGTCGGGAAGCAACACACGAGCGGGTGTACCGTTCCCGATGTGCATGTTGTGATCATGGGCTGCGGCAGAGTTGGGGCAGCGCTCGCGCATACCCTCGATCACGCAGGTCACTCTGTCGCTGTTGTCGATCAAGACCCAACTTCCTTTCGAAAGTTGGGCCCTGAATTCCGCGGGCAGATGGTTACCGGAATCGGCTTCGATCGCGATCACCTCCGCAAGGCAGGCATAGAGAACGCAACAGCTTTCGCGGCGGTAAGCAGCGGCGATAACTCCAACATCTTGGCCGCGCGAGTTGCGCGAGAGACCTTCGGTGTCGCAAACGTCATCGCCCGCATCTATGACCCGCGCCGTGCAGAGGTCTATCAGCGCCTCGGGATTCCCACGGTGGCCAGCGTCGCGTGGCAGACCGACCAGATTTTGCGGCAGGTCCTGCCCGAGTCCGTTGGTGACGAATGGCGTGACGGCTCCGGCAAGGTAGCTCTCACGCAATTGTCATACGCCGAGTCATGGATCGGTGAGCGAGTGACCCGAATAGAGCGAGAGTCAGGCGCTCGGGTCGCCTACATCACTCGATTCGGCGAAGGCTTACTGCCCAACCTCGACACAGTGCTCCAAGCTGGCGACATCGTTCACGTTCTAGTAGACCCTTCACATCGCGAAAACTCAGCTGCCAGCTTCACCAACGGACCCGAGGCCCACTGATGCGAGTCGCAATCGCCGGAGCCGGCAAGGTCGGACGATCGATCGCCCGCGAGTTGCTGTCCAATGGACACGAAATCTTGCTCATCGATCGCGACCCAGCCAAGGCACGTCCCGACGTCGTACCTGGCGCCGAAGTTCTCCTCGGTGACACGTGCGAGATCGCAGTGCTCGACCTTGCTGAACTCCCTTCGTGCCAGGTACTGGTTGCGGCCACCGGTGACGACAAGGTCAACCTCGTTGTCTCACTGCTCGCCAAAACTGAGTACGGAGTTCCTCGAGTCGTTGCCCGCGTCAACCACCCCAAGAACGAGTGGATGTTTGATGAGTCGTGGGGCGTTGACGTCGCTGTATCGACACCCCGGATGATTTCCGCCCTCGTCGAAGAAGCGGTCACCGTCGGAGATCTGGTGCGGCTGTTCACCTTCCGCCAAGGCAACGCCAATCTGGTTGAACTCACCCTGCCGCCGTCATCACCTGTGGTGGGCAAGCGAGTGGGCGATGTCACCTGGCCGTTCGACACTGCCTTGGTCGCGATCATTCGTGATACGCGCGTGATCACACCATCGGCTGACGACCCGCTGGAGTCCGGTGACGAACTGATGTTCGTGGCCGCACCTGCTCAGGAGCAGGCACTCGAGGACTTGCTAGTCGAGCACTGAGAGATCCTCCACTAGCCGATCACTCGATGGTCGGTTCGACCTCGTCCTCCACCGGCATCGCGACCGGCACTGGAGCCTCAGCTCTAGCTTTGCTGATGACTCGATACGCAAGGAAGGCCGCTGCCGCGAATAGCGGCCAGCCAAGAACCAACTTCATGATGCCGAGGGCGCCCACCTGCCCAGCGAGGTAGAGCGGCACCTCGATGACGATGCGGCACAGGAACAACGCGACAAAGAACCAGGTAGCCAGTGCATAGGCACGTCGCTGTTCTGGTACAGCTCGCCATCCGGTGACATCGCCGGTGGCTGCACCAACTCCATATCCGAGCAACGGGTGCCCTACGACACATGACACGGCGAGCGCCACCCCGTAACCAGCGTTGGTCAGCAAACCTGGCAGATAGAAGTTCTCGGCTTTGCCGGTACGCGAAGCCAGCCACGCGGCAAACGCGATACCCAAGAACCCGGATACAACCTGGCGCAATGACTCGCGACGAACCAGACGGAATACAGCGATGAGAACACCGGCGCCGACCGCGGCCCAGATGGCAGGACGCAATTGAGATCCGCTGACAAGGTAGGCCAGGACAAACACCGCGCCGGGAAGACTTGAGTCGATGAGCCCGCGCCAACCACCAATGGCAGACGACATGAGTTGCTCTGTCGTGGCATCACCAGGTGCACCCGTACCGGCGGGTGCACCCTCGAGTACTTCCTCGAGTGACCGGTGCTGCTCGGTATCAGGACGCTCAATCGGCTCGCTGGGGCCGGTGTCGGACAGACTCACTGACTCACTCCATCACGACCGGCAGCAGTTCATAACGCGGGTTCACCATTGAGGGCTCACCGTCTAAGACGATGGCTCGACCATGCACGACGACCTGACGGCCGGGCGTGATGCCCGGGATCTGTCGTCGCCCTAAGAAGACCAAAGTTAGCCGGCCAGTACCGTCCCACAACTCAGCCTCTACCGCGGGCGACTTGGACACCGGTCTGATCGTGACGGAACGAAGTCGGCCGGTGATCGTTGCTCGTTCGCCCGTCACACAGTCTCTGATGTGACCCGCACCGTGCTCCTGGGATTTCGCCTCCAGGTGTTGAGCATCAACCTGAGTCTGGCTCGAGGTGAGTCGAGACCACAGCCCACGTCGCGGTCGTTCGCCTGTGCTCACCTGCTAAGGCTAGCGCCCTGATACTTGCTGATGTGGCACCGAAGCCTCACCTAGCGGATCTCGGTGATTTCCGGGCCACGCTCAGGCAGCGACAACGTTGGCCGTTCGCGGGTTTCCTCGTCGTCATCGGCATCTTGTTCGGCGCCATCGTCGAAGTCAGTTGCGTCATCGGGGATTTCCGTCGGGAAGCGAAGCGGCAGTGGATCACCGGGGGCGTAAGGATCATCACCGCGAACCACCGTCGTGGCACGGATGACATCCTCGAGCGGTCTTGCGAGTTCGGCGTCTCGCGATGCAGGCCCGCTGATAAGACCACGCAGGAACCAGCGCGGCCCGTTGACCCCAATGAAGCGAACGGGTCCGGTCTCGGCGCCTTCATCGCCCGACTGCGGAATGGAGGCAAGAAGTTCACGCCCGAAAACACCATCTATCTCCTCAACGTCGCCGTCGAGTGAGAGGTTGTCGCGGATCTCGGTGCGAACGTCGTCCCAGATGCCATCGCGCCTTGGCGCCGCAAACGCCATCAGCTGCAAGGCTGAATCGCCTTGAACGATCGTCGCGGCAACGACGGTGTTGGTGGCCTGCTCGACCTCCAGGCGCAACTCCATCCCCTCCGTGCCGGGTACGAGCAAGCAGCCCAAGTCGATCCGCAAGAGTCCGTCCTTGGGCGTATCTGCTGAATCGAACGGTCCGGTCGTGACACCATCGCCGACCGTGCCCGCGCCAACTTGCTGATCGGAAGCAACTGACTCCGCGGAAGGATCAGTTGAGCCTGCGTCTTTGCGACGACGGAACACGAGAACTCCTTGACTTGATTGCCATATGGGCTTATCTGGCGAGCGGACTGGATCGCGACGATCTTGGTACACGATGACACGTACGGGTTACCTGAAGCCGTCCAACGCGATCAACGACCCGACGAGCCGAATCCGTTCTCGCCTCGATCGGAACCTGGAAGTGCGTCTACCTCATGCAGCACCGCAAGTGCCACGGGCTGGATAACCAGTTGAGCGATCCGATCGCCCCGCTTAAGGATCACTGTGTCACGTGGATCAAGGTTGATGAGCGAGACCGAGATCTCGCCTCGATAAGCTGCATCGATAGTGCCCGGAGCGTTAACTAGTGAAACGCCATACTTGACAGCCAGACCCGAACGCGGATGCACGAAAGCCGCATACCCGTCGGGCAGGGCAATGGCAATGCCCGTGGGCAGTAGCACTCGCTCCCCCGGCAGCACCTCGGCGTCGATCGTGGTGACTAGATCAAGTCCAGCATCTCCTGGGTGCGCGTACTGGGGCAGAGGCAGATCAGGATCAAGGCGACGGATCAACACGTCGACGGAGTGCGCTGGGCGGCTCATGGATTGACCTCAAAGTTGGTCAGACTCCCGCGAACCGCGCGGTCTTCGCGGGCCCGTTCGACATCCTCGGGTCGTCCATAATCGGAGAAATGCTCCACCGGAACCTGGATGAATAGCGCAGACGCCGAGATCGCGACGGGGCCTTCCTTGGAGCCGAGTCGACCAACTGCGCGACAAAAGACTTTGCGCCCCTTCACACCAACAATTTCCGCGTGAATGTAGAGGGTCTCGCCAACGGGCACTGGCCGGCGAAAATCAGTTTCGAGTCGACCAGTTACCGCAGGCGTGGAGAGCAACCAGTTGAGCGATCCCAGTGCGTCATCAATAGCCGCAGATAACAGGCCGCCGTGCGCCAGACCCGGGGCCCCTTGATGTAGATCAGTGACAGTGAAGGAAGCGTGTACGGCCATGCCTTCGTCGGCGATAACGCTGATGTGCAGGCCCGAGGGATGGTCAGATCCGCAGCTGTAGCACAGGGTGTAATGACTAGGCACAACTTCCCCGGGCGCTGGCGCTACCGGGCTGCGCTTGGGTAGGACTGCATCGGCTGGAGGCGTTGTCGACCGATGAGTCCTTGCCGGTATCGGATCACTCGTCACATGTCGGACCCTACCTGCTGAGCCTGTCAAGGTTCCGTGGCAGGCTCGCACCCGTGACTGATGGCGACTGGACGTCGATCGAGGGTATCGACGGCACTGTTGTGTCGTACCGAGAACGCATGACACCACCATGGCCGGTCTGGCTGGTGGCAACAGCACTGTGCGCATCGCTGAGCATCGCCTATGGCTACCGACTCGGGTTGCTCGTGGGCGTGATCACCTTCATCGCGATTTACGCCACAAGCGTCGTCCTACTCTGGACGACCTCACCGATCGTCGTTGTAGATGACCGAGGAGTGCGCGCCGGACGGGCCCGGTTGCCGCTAGTGCACGTCGGACGAATCGCACCGTTGGACGCCCAGCACACACGTGATGCGCTAGGCGTGCGAGCTGACGTCAGGTCTTTTCGTTGCACGCGCGGATGGATCTCGACCTCCGTGATCATCGAAGTCGACGACCCCGCTGATCCACATCCCACTTGGGTGGTGTCTACCCGAGATGGGCACGCTTTTGCTTCCGCCTTGGCCGCCGCACGCGATCAGTTTCGCGGACCTCAAGGTCTATGAGGCGCCGGGATACCCACCCATGGCAGTCTTATCCCATGATGGTGCAGCCGTCGTCAGTCGAGTTAGTGGCAGGGAGCAGAAAGTGACCGTGGAAGCGTTCGACGAAGACTCGTCCAAGGACTCCAACAACCTGCTCAAATACGCCGCACCAGTGATCGCCATTGGCGCTACTTGGGCCGTGAAGAAGATCATGGACAAGAGCTACCAACGGTTCACCGGAAGTCCGCCGCCGCGAGCGAGCGATAGGGACTCCGGGATGGTCCGGATCTTGCTGTGGGCAACAGCCACTGCAGCCGCGATTGCGATCGTCGATGTCGTGATCACCCGAATCGCAGCGACTCAAGACCAAAGTTCATAGACAGTTCAAGCCCAAGGTGGGCTGTTTCGACTCAGGGCGCCGATTCGGCGAAGATCATCGCGAAGAGCACTGGCTAGGCGCTCAGTCTCAGAGCCATTGATGCGAGCACCGACCACTGCGCCGATCAGAAACGGAACCATCGTGCCGAGATTGCGAGCGAACCGGCCGATCATCCGCTTACCTAGGGCCTGCCGACCCGCGATGCCGAGCACACTCGGAATCGCCCATGGCCGAAGGGGATCCACGCCGCGACGATGAGCCCACGAGCCTGTAAACGCGATCGCTCGCTGGGTACCACTGCCCTCGACTGGCACTGCGTAAACCGCGTGGAGTTCCGCAACGAGTTTGACCTCGATGGCCGCAACCACCAAGGTCTCGACCACTAGTTCGATCGGGATGGCGAGCAGCATCGGCATAGCACCCCATTCAGCTGCAGCAACAGCTCCACCCGCGGCTCCAACGCCCATCGTTGCTCGCTTGGCGTTGCGGATGACCGCGTCGGCAAGCGCCTCGCCGGTAAGGCCGTTGTAGTGCGCGACAAGTAGATCAAGTTCGCGGATTGGGATATGCGGCGCCGCGTCCAACAACAAGTCCGCAAGGAACTTTCCGCTGCCGACTGCTGTGGCACCAGCCCGACGCGCTTGACGTCCGACGATACCCGACAGCTTGACCAACTGCTTGGCCTTGTCGGACCGGCTCGTTGTGTGATCGCCCAGACTCTCAACAATCTTGGCGACTTCACGTGCCTCTGAGTCCGATAGCGGGTCAGCCGAGATGATGCTGTCGCTCGCGAGAACTCCCGACGGAGCAATGCTCGGATCACGGTGGTTGGCGTGTTCGTCGCCTTGCAGAGGGATTGGGGGGTTGCTCACGCGACGAGACTACGTGGAAGGGCAGGCAGCACGAACAATTGACGCAAAATTCACCCTCGTACTAGTCGCAGTCGCGACAAACCGGTTCGCCCTTGATCTCACGCGAGATCTGACTGCGGTGGTGCACCAGAAAGCACTTTGAGCAGGTGAACTCATCGGCCTGACGCGGGAGCACCCGCACGGTGAGGGACTCATCTGAGAGATCCGCACCCGGAAGTTCAAGATTTTCGGCGGCTTCGACCTCGTCCACGTCAACGCTCGAGCCAGCCTTGTTGGCCCGCTGGGCCTTGAGTTCTTCAAGGGAATCCTCTGCGAGCTCGTCATCGGTCTTTCGCGGTGCGTCGTAATCGGTTGCCATCTCGTCCTCGGTTCTGTGGTGCTGGGGTGGTGCGGTTGATCGGGCCTAGGTTGTAAATCAACTTCACTTGCGATCTATCGGGCACTTGCTATCCATCGGGCTCGTGCTATACATCGGGCTCGTGCTATGTATCGGGCTCGTGCTAGTTAGCTCGCTCTTGCTGAACTATCACCACCGTGCCGGTGATGGTGGAGCAGTACAGTTCACAAACGTTTGGTGCTTCCCACAAATTCCGCGTGGGGCAAGCAAGCGGATTGTGCCTTACTACGGCTCAGGTTGCGAGGCGCCCCACCGTATCCGTGTTTCGCGATCGTGGTGGGATGAGTCACACAACAGTCACGATGGAGCCGAACACCAGACCCTTCGCCCCTATCAGTCATGTACTCGGGAGATGCATTATGCCGATCTACGCACTCGGTGATCGAGTTCCATCAATCCATCCGACGGCTTTCGTCCACCCAGAAGCAGTCATCATTGGGTCTGTCACCATCGGAGCGGAATCCTCCATTTGGCCCACTGCTGTTCTCAGAGGCGACACAAGCTTCATCGAAGTAGGCGATCGGACTTCGATTCAGGACGGCACCGTGATCCATTGCACATCCGAACTGCCGACGAGGATCGGCAACGACTGTGTGGTTGGCCACAACGCGCATCTGGAAGGTTGCACGGTCGAGGATCACTGCCTGATCGGGTCCGGCTCGGTCGTCTTACACAAGGTGATCGTGCGAACCAGATCCCTAGTTGGGGCGAGCGCCCTTGTACCCAACGGAACTGAGGTGCCAACCGGAGCGATGGCACTGGGAGTCCCCTGCAAGATCAAACATGACGCGGTCGCCGATGGAGCATTCCAGTACGCGGTCGACATGTATGTCGCTCGAGGCCACGAGTATCGCGCCACACTCAGGAGACTCGACTACTAGTCGGACGACTACTAATCGGTCGACTACTAGCTCATCGGGCAGTGCGCCTAGTACTAGATCCCGGGTATTAGTTCGCTGGCCCAAACACGTCTGACGTCTCGTCGCTGTCAGCCCGCAATCTCGAGAGCTCGCCGTCAAGGATGGCGAACAAAGCTGGGCCCGCGGCGAGGATCATCTCTTCGCCAGGCTGGGCGCCACGCAATCCACCAAAGTGCCCGCCCGCCTCGGTGACGATCAGCCCACCGGCTGCGTAATCCCAGGCATGCGTGCCTCGTTCGTAGTAGGCATCGACGCGACCAGACGCCACCATGCACAGATCCACACTGCAGGCGCCGAGCCGGCGAGTGTCCCTGGCGCGGCGAACGATGTGCGAGAGCACTCGTGCCTGCGCCACACGGCGCTCGGCCGAATAACCAAACCCCGTCGCAATCAACGATTCGGCAATACCCACCGGCTCATTAACTCGCAACTCATGGACTCCGCGCGCGTCATGTCGACGAGCCCCCTGGCCAAGGACGGCCACATAGGTCTCGCCTAGATCGGGCGAGTGAATGACCCCCACAACCGTGACACCATCAACCTCCACCGCGACCGAAACGCCCCAGGCCGCAATGCCATACAGGTAGTTGACCGTGCCGTCGATCGGATCGATGATCCACCGCACTCCAGTGGTGCTGACGCGCTCCGCACCTTCTTCGCCGAGCAGACCGTCATCGGGTCGTGCAGCGAGGATGCGTTCAACGAGCAAAGCCTCGACTCGCCGATCCATCTCGGTAACGATGTCGTCCGCTGACGATTTGGTGGCAGCGACCACGACACCTTCGAGCCGTCCGACGGAAGCCAACTGGCCAGCCTCACAAGCAATGGTCACCGCGATTTCCCGCAGTTCGTCGAGCAAGGCTAGATCAGCAATGGAAGTCATAAGCGCATCCTCGCGTATGGAGGTTAATCAGTCGCTGCCGCAGCAGGCTGGCTTGCTACCTCGTGGATTCGGGCAACAGTTCGCCGGACACACGTCATGCATGGGACCTAGCGTCGATAGTGCTCGGGCATCGGAAAGCCCGACGCGTTCGAGTACAAGTTCGCGCACCATCGCAACAAAGCGCGGGTCCGTGCCAACGGTGGCGGCTCGGACTGTAGGCAACCCAATCTCGCTGGCGTGGTCGAGTGCGACCGTATCGAGATCCCACACAACCTCCATATGATCGCTGACAAAGCCGATCGGAACCATGATTACTCCGGGTACGCCACGGGCTCGGAGCTCGCTGAGGTGATCGCTGATATCGGGCTCAAGCCAAGGGATATTGGGCGCGCCTGATCGCGACTGATAGACCAGATCCCACTCCGGATCAAGAGAGGAACGTTGCCCAGAAGCGGCAGCAATCAACGCTGCCGCGGCCTTGTGCTGTTGGACGTAGCCGTCGCCGTCGGGGCCCGACTCCGTGGCAGTGGTCGTCGGGATGCTGTGTGTGGTGAAGACCAGACGTGCGCCCTCGACTCCGAGCCTGGACGAAGCAGTCACCACTGCATCGATCATCGGTTCGATGAAACCGGGATGATCGAAGTAGTGACGCACCTTGTCCAGACGGGGAGCCGGGCCCAGGCCATCTGCCGCGACGATGTCGAGTGCCTCGGCCAGGTTTTCGCGGTATTGACGGCAACCTGAGTACGACGAATATGCGCTGGTGACGAAGCAGAGTGCAGAACCAACACCGTCGTCCCTCATCTGTCGGAGAGCATCGACAAGGTAGGGATCCCAATTGCGATTGCCCCAATAGACGGGGAGATCGAGTTCTGCGCCGTCGAAGTCCGCGTTTAGCGCCGCCAAGAACTCGCGGTTCTGACCGTTGATGGGTGAAACACCACCAAAGGCGGAGTAGTGCGCGCCGACCTCGACTAGGCGTTCACGGGGAATCCCGCGACCCCGGGTCACGTTCTCGAGGAACGGCACAACATCGCCTGGCCCCTCAGGCCCCCCGAAAGACACGAGCAGGACGGCGTCGTATGAACCGCGCGGGCCGGTGATTGTCATGCCCTGATCTTGGCAAGCATCAGGGCCGAGTGCACGTTGACTAACTGGAACGACGAAAGGTCGATACCGTCGGGGGGTGATGTCCACGTATGGCGAGCTGCTGCGCGTTCCCGGCGCCTGGCGTTTTAGCTCAGCCGGCTTCATTGCTCGACTCCCCATGTCGATGCTGGGCCTCGGTGTGGTGCTGTTCATCACACTCCAAGGCCATTCATATGCCCTTGCCGGAGCCGTCTCCGCCTCTGGCGCGCTGATCAACTCGTTTTGCGGACCGTTTCTGTCGAGGCGGATCGATCGCCTAGGTCAGCATCGGGTCCTACCAATCGCCGCGGCTATCTCGATCTCGTTCCAGGTCGTGTTCATCGTGTTGGTACTCCACAACGCGCCGATCTGGACATGGTTCCTCACGTGGTGCCTTGGAGACGCCTTCATCCCCAACGTCGGTTCGCTGATCCGCGCCCGTTGGGCTGCAGTCCTAAGCGATGTAGCTTCCGTTCGTTCTGCCTTTGCGTTCGAGTCGGTAATCGACGAACTCGTCTTCATCACGGGTCCGCCCGTTGCCACGTTCCTGGCCATCGGAGTGACCGATTACGCATCGGTCGTCGCCAGCATGATCTTGCTCGCCACCGGAACGATGTTCCTTGTCCCCCAGCGGGCCACGGAACCACCACTCTCTGGCCCCGAGCACCACGAAGGCCGTGCCGCAATCCTGACGCCCGGGATCCCCTTGGTGAGTGCGGTTCTGCTGCTGGTCGGCGTGCTGTTTGGTGCATTCGAAGTGGGCACCGTCGCGTTCGCCGACGAGGCTGGACAGCCAGGCGCCACCGGCATCTTGATCGCGGTCTACTCGATCGGCTCCGCCGTCGCGGGACTCACGTTGGGATCGCTGCACCTGCGGCTACCACTGCCGCGCCAATTCCTCCTGGCGATGGTGTTCTTGTCGCTCTCGTCGCTACCGATCCCGTTCATCCACCAGGTGTGGGTACTCGGCGTCGTCGGCATGGTGATGGGTCTGGGGGTCTCGCCCGTGCTGATCACGGGCTTCGGTCTCGCCGAGGAACTCGTGCCGTCCGAACGACTTACCGAAGGTCTCACAGTTGTCGGCGCGGGGATCGGAATCGGTTTCGCGGTTGGGTCATCGTTGGCCGGATACGTGATCGATAGATCCGGCGCCTCGGCCGCATTCGTGGTGCTCGCGATCGCCGGTCTGCTCGGGGCAGCACTTGCCTTGCTCGGCACTCGCAATCTCAATCGCGCCTACAAACTCGCTCATGTTGACCCGGTTGCGACCTAGCCTGCCCGGCAGCCCCTAACGAAGCCGGCTTATCACCAGTGCCATTACCGCGTGGCGGTGCTCGCATCGCACGTCGCTGAGGGTGAGACTGTGGACTACCTGACGTCCCCGACAGGGCTAGCGGCCACGGGACGGGCGAGGAGGAGGTCATGCGCGAACTCACGGTCATCGGTCTGTCCGACGACGGAGCATCTCTAATGCTCGGTAGCACCGACGGCGCCCGATTCAGCGTCCCGCTCGATGATCGTCTTGACGCTCTCGTGCGACGAGACCGCAGCCGTCATGGCGTGGGTGACGTCGCACTCGAAGGCACCTCGCCCAAGGACATTCAGCAGCGCATCCGCCACGGCCAGAGCCCCGAGGACATCTCATTGGGCAGCGAGATCCCCATGGAACGGGTTCTGCGATTTGCTGGGCCGGTTATCGCTGAGCGGCAACACATGGCGAGCCAGGCGCGGGCGGTCGAGATCCGCGACGCAGGCGGTGACCGCACACTCGAGGACGCCGTAATCCTGGCGCTCACTCAAGGTGGCGCCGACATCGAGGCCCTCGAGTGGGACGCCTGGCGTCGCGACGACGGCCGATGGTCGCTCTTGGTGTCTTGGGATCCGGTCGATTCGGTGGCTGACGGAGCAACAGCGGCGCTGTGGACCTATGACCCGGCCGGCCGCATGATCCAGCCCGATGATCCTGCAAGTGCGTGGATCATCGGCGACCGACGCATCCATTCGACAATCGCTCGAGCAAACCCTTCGGTCGATAACCGCGGGCGGCCACTGCTCACAGCCGTACCGAGTGAGACGGATGCCTGGACCGATGATCTTGACGACCACGATGCGGCTATCACCGCGATCGTGGAACGTGATTCCGGTGCCCAGATCCTCGGCCTCGTAGACCTTTCCGATCGGCCTCCCGCGGAGCCTGACGACATCACACCGCTGGACGATCTATTTCACACGATGCCCGGACTAGTTCAACCCGAGCCGCGGCGAGGTCGGCGCAAGCCCACTCGTCGCACCCCGGCAGCCGAGGGTGATGTGGAGAAGGGCTCGAAGAGCCGAGCCTCCGTTCCGAGTTGGGACGAGATCCTGTTCGGCAAGGGCCAGCAACCCGACCCGTGACCGCCCGCTAGCGCGTGCGCTGAGCTGTGGCCTGTGACAGCGCCGCTGCGAATGTCAACGCCTGAGCCACAACTTCGGCTCCATCAGCGGCTTCCGAGACTCGCAGCGCAAGATCGTCATTTGATGCAGTGCCCGTGTAGCCGTGGTCGGCCTCGCAGTGGGGATCTCCACAAGCAGCTGGCTCAAGATCGATGCGGCTCACCGCACCCCATCCGATGGTCAGAACCGCCTCGCGTACGGGCATGCCCTGCCGGTGGGCGGCGGCGTCGGCTGCGACCCGCGTAACTACAACCGAATCAATGCGTTCGATGCGAACAGCTTCAGTGGATGCGGTGGCGTAGGCAGTGGTGGACGTCTCATCAGCTGGGTGCTCGTCGGTGTGGCCGACGATAAGCCGAGTGGGAGTTAGTGCAAGCACCGTGACGTGCCGTCGAAGCTCATCGTGGTCGAACGTGGCCTCATGATGGACGACGTAGGACAGCACTGGCTCATTTGCAAGCGCGGTGTCCAACGTATCGCTCACCAACTCGGGGTAATACCCACTGCGCTCGATATCGGCGCGCAGTAAGGGCGCGAGGGTGTCATTCACATCGCTAGACATAGCGCTCATCCTCGCACCCCGAGCCCCACATCACACCAGGGTGTCCTTACTGACTGTCTTCGCTGAGCTCAGAGACGACGCACATCGGGGTCTACGCGCCCCGTCGGGAGCCGGAGGACCGCGCGCGCACCGAGCACTGCAAGGCCCTGACCAGCAACGATCACCGGATCGAGCCGCAGGTCGGCGAGTTCAGGGACATCGTCGGCGAGGAGTCCAATCCGGATGAGCAGATCTTCCAGCGCTAGCCGATCTACCGGCGGAGTGCCGCCATGACCGGCCAAGATTGGTGCGGCCCCAGGTGCATCGACGAGTTCGTGTGCCTCGATGTCGGTCAGCGGCGGGATCCGATAACCCCGATCCCCCAATAACTCAGGCACTATCCCAGCGAGCCCAAAGGACACCACCGGGCCAAAAAGCGGGTCCTCAACCGAACCGACAACACAAGCAACGCCCGGTGCGGCCATCCGTTGCACTGCGATCTGTCGCGCGGCTTGAGGATCAAGCATCCCCACCATCGACGCAAACGAGGTACGAATCTCGTCCCCATTCTCAATGTTGAGACGCAGGCCGCCCAGATCGGTACGTGAGGTGAACCTTGGGTCCAAGGTCTTGAGCGCAACCGGATATCCAAGTTGATCTGCAGCAGCAACAGCCTCATCTGCCGTCAGCGCCTGGATCGACGGCCACACCGTGATGCCATATGCAGCAAGCAGTGATGTGAGCGGGTCGTCGCGCAACGCGACGAGTTCGACCGGCGCCTCGTTATCACCTAGCACTCGATCGACTATCACGTGAGCGTCTGCTGATGAGACCTCAAGATCTGGGACCTGCCCTAAGGGCCGCGCGCGCCACTCGGCATAGCGGGTTACCCGACGCAGTGCTCGCAGAGCATCCTCCACTGCGCCGAAGAAAGGAACCGAGCTGGGCCCGAGGGCGGAAACAGTCGGGGGCAGCAGGCCGCTCTCTTCATCAGCGGCGACCAGCACTGCCACCACTGGCTTGCTCGCCGCTTGAGCAGCATTCGCTATCGCCTGCTCCCATGCCCGACCGCCGCCTCCGAGAATGGGGACATGGGCGACGAGCACCGAATCCGTCGCCGAGTCGTTGATGGCGAACTCAAGCGCCTGGGCCAACTCTTCGGCTGAACAGTCGTGCCGCAGGTTCAGCGGCTCGCTGGCCAACTCAAGATCAGCCGTGTCGCAGGCATCCTTAGCCAGCACCGTAAGGGCTACCGAGTTACTGACGATGGCCAACTTGCGACCCCGCGGAAGTGGTTGGTAGGCAAGCAACCCGGCCACATCGAACAACTCGCCCACTGTGTCAGTCTCGATGACCCCTGACTGTGCAAACATCGAGTCAATCGCCGCTACCGGCAGCGTGGTGCGTCGCACAGTGTGTCCAAGTGGATAGGCCTGAGTAGATCTACCAGTTCGCATTGCCACCACCGGCTTCGTACGTGAGAGTCGACGCGCGATGCGGGTGAACTTGCGCGGATTGCCAACGCTCTCCAGATACAGCAACACGACATCTGTAGCCGGGTCGTCCTCCCAGTACTGCAACATGTCATTGCCCGAGATGTCCGCTCGGTTTCCGGCACTGACGAAGGTCGACACTCCAAGTCGGCGTCGTGCAGCTCGCGCCAAGATTGCACCGCCCAGAGCGCCACTCTGGCAGAAGAACCCAATGGGGCCGCGGGTAGGTAGGCGCGGCGCCAGCGACGCGTTCATCGATATGGCCGGATCCGTGTTGACGATGCCTAGGGCGTTGGGACCCACCACGCGCATGCCATTGCCGCGCGCTTGTCTAACGAGGGCCCGCTGTCGCTCAACACCATCTGCCCCGGCCTCGGCGAACCCGCTGGAGATGATCAGCAGCCCGGCGACATGGGCCGCGGCCGAATCGTCGACAACGTCTGGCACTTGGTCAGCGGGTACAGAAAGCAGTGCCAGTGTCGGAGTCTGGGGAATCTCGCGCACCGATGCGTACGTATCGACGTCGAGGATTCGCACACCATCCGCAGCCGCAGATCGGTTGACAGCACTGATCTTTCCGGTGAAACCGCCATCGATGAGGTGCTGTAGAAGTTCGTGCCCGACCGACCCTTGATCACGGCCAGCACCTACGACGACGATCGACGAAGGCGCCACCACCGATGCAACACTGCGAGCCTCGGCACGATGCTCGCGGGCGACACGTACCGCGATCGATGCCTCGGTTGGTTCGATATCGAAGGAAAGCATCACCACGCCGTCTTCGATATGGGCATTGGTGGTGTAGCCAGCTTCACGAAAAGTCGCGAGCATCCGTCTGTTCTGCGGCAGCACTTCAGCGACAAAGCGCTGGACGCCACGTTCACGAGCGGCTGCCGCCAGGTGCTCGAGGAGCACCGACCCGAGCCCACGTCCCTGGTGGTCATCGCGCACTACGAAGGCGACCTCGGCCTCAGTTGGATTGATCCGGTCGTACCGGCCGACCCCGACAAGTTCGGCCCCAATGGTCGCCACAAACGCCACGCGATCGCTGTGATCGACCTGGGTGAAGCGAGCGATGTCGCGGGCGGTCAGCGTGGGATAAGGGGTGAAGAATCGGAAATAGACAGTTTCGTCAGAGAGCGCTTGATGAAACGTGGCCAGCCGTTCGGCATCGTCAGCCCGGATCGGGCGCAGCCGCACTGGCCGTCCGTCGCGAAGTGCCACATCAGCTTCCCAGTGTGCCGGCGCCGAGTGCTTCACCATATCCACGCTCACAACGTACCTTCCATCACGATGCGAACCGGTCCATGCGAGGTATGTGGCTCGACACACCCCGTAAGAGGTGCCCCATGCGCCTGCGGGCGCGATGATGGGGGCACCCTGCCCGCCCGCTTCACGTTAGGGAGCTCCACTCCCCATGGCCCGCCGTACGACCACCCCGACCCCGGACGTTCCCGAGCGCATCATCGATATCGACGTCGCCGACGAGATGCGTGGGTCGTTCCTTGAGTACGCGTACTCCGTCATCTATTCGCGGGCCCTCCCTGACGCTCGGGATGGCCTCAAGCCGGTTCAACGTCGCATTCTGTTTCAGATGGCCGAGATGGGTCTTCGCCCCGATCGAGCGCACGTGAAGAGCGCCCGAGTTGTCGGCGATGTCATGGGCAAATTGCACCCACACGGTGATTCGGCCATCTACGACGCCTTAGTTCGCATGGCTCAACCATTCGCCCTTCGCCTTCCACTGGTGGACGGACACGGCAACTTCGGTTCGCTCGACGATGGTCCTGCAGCGATGCGCTATACGGAATGCCGCTCCGCGCTGAGCGCCCAACTCATGACCGATTCCCTCGACGAGGACGTCGTGGACTTCGCGCCGAACTATGACGGCCGCGAGACCGAGCCGGTGGTACTGCCAGCCGCGATCCCCAACCTCCTCGTCAATGGCGCCACCGGTATCGCTGTGGGTATGGCCACCAACATTCCGCCGCACAATCTCGTCGAGGTGATCGCGGCCGCACGCCATCTGCTGATGCACCCCAAAGCAACTCTCGACGATTTGATGCGCTTCATCCCGGGGCCAGATCTGCCCGCCGGCGGGCGAATCATCGGTCTCGACGGGATCCGCGAGGCCTACGAGACCGGCCGTGGCTCGTTCCGCATCAGAGCCACAACCACCATCGAGAACGTCACACCGCGGCGCAAGGGAATCATCGTCAGCGAACTCCCCTACCTCGTCGGTCCGGAGAAGGTGATAGCGAAGATCAAGGAGGCTGTTGAGTCCAAGAAGCTCACCGGCATCGCTGATGTCATCGATCTCACGGACATGGAGTCCGGACTTCGGCTCGTGATCGAGATCAAGAATGGCTTCCACCCCGAAGCCGTCCTTGAGCAGTTGTACGCGCTGACTCCGATGGAAGACTCGTTCGGCATCAACGCCGTCTCGCTGGTCGAGGGCCAACCTCGAACCCTTGGTCTGCGCGAGATGCTGCAGGTGTTTGTCGATCACCGTATCGACGTCGTTCGACGCCGCTCGGCCTACCGTCGTCGCAAGGCTGAAGAGCGTTTGCACCTCGTGCAGGGGCTCATCGTTGCCATCACCGACATTGACGAGGTCATCGCCGTCATCAGGTCATCCGACGATGCAGCGACGGCGAAAGTTCGGCTCACCCAGGTATTCGATCTAAGTGAGATCCAAGCCGCTTACATCTTGGAAATGCCACTGCGACGACTCACTCGATTCAGCCGCCTCGAGCTCGAAGCAGAGCGCGACGAGTTGTTGGCCAAGATCACTGCACTCGCAGAAATCCTTGACGACGACAAGCGGCTGCGCGGAGTCGTCGGCGACGAACTCTCCGAGGTGTCGCGTCTACACGGAACGCCCCGAAGAACCGTTCTGCTCGAGGCTGTTACGGCACCGATGTCGTCGTCAGTGCCCCTCGAAGTGACCGATGACCCATGTGTAGTGCTGATGTCGAGTACCGGGTTAGTCGCTCGCACCGCCGACAATCGTGATCTCGCCGCTGATGGTGAACGCGGTGCGCATGACGTCGTTGTCAGTGCCGTACGTGCTACTGCTAGAGGCTCTATCGGCGTTGTCACCAGCGCAGGGCGCGTGATGCGCGTCCCTGTCGTCGAACTCCCAGCGCTTCCACCTACCCATGGCGCACCGACCATCGCCGGTGGCGTACCGCTTTCGGCTCTGGTCGAACTCGATCGCGGTGAAGTACCCGTGGGCCTATGCGCCATCACCGCAGATGGCCATGGCATCGCCCTAGGTACCTCATCTGGCGTGGTTAAACGCGTGGCGCCTGATACCCCCAGCTCTGCCGACTCGTGGTCCATCATCAGGCTAGAAGATGGCGACCGCGTCGTTGGCGCGGTTGAGCTCACCACCGGCAATGAAGAGCTTGTGTTCATCACCAGCGACGCACAGCTTCTCCGATTCGACGCCTCATCCGTACGGCCTCAAGGACGGCCCGCCGGCGGCATGGCGGGAGTCAGGCTTGGCGACCGCGCCCGAGTGGTGTTCTTCGGAGCAATCGACCCCACACGCGACAACGTGGTCGTCACCGCGGCAGGTACCAGCGGTGCACTGCCTGGCACCTCTGGAACCACGGTGAAGGTCACCCCCCTTGGCGAGTTCCCAGGCAAGGGTCGGGCCACCGGCGGTGTGCGGGCACAACGATTCCTCAAGGGCGAAGACGTTCTCGCACTGGGCTGGGTCGGTCCGGCCCCCGCACGTGCCGCTACACCCCAAGGCGCCCCCGCCAACTTGCCGCCGATCGATCCGCGACGTGATGCGTCCGGGTTGCCCACCTCTAAAACCGTTGCGGCTGTGGGCGGTCCGATCATCGTGAGCGGATCCGCGAATGCACATGCCGAGCCCGGAGACCTGTCGTGAATCCTGATCCGCAGAGTTGCTCAGCGCTCACTCGCGCTGTCGACGAACCACTCGCTGGCACCGCGCCAAGGGCGCGCGCCTGGCTCGTCCTCGAGCAGTCCGGCCCCTTCGGCTTCGACGCGCTGACCCACTCGCATCTGCCGGCCGAGGTCCGCCTGTCGATCGCGGCTGCAGGCAAAGCCACCGGTACCAATGTCATTCTCGCCCGCTCACTCGGTCACCACGCCGATACCCACACCAGCCCCACAAGCCGGCGCTTCTGGTTCGCACATACCTCGCCCGGCGGGGTGCGCATGCGCACTGGCATCGTTGACGACGCCGAGCTCACCCGCTCCGACCTCGGCGCCTTGTTGACTGCCGCAGCGTCGGGCCAACTCCCCCCTTGGGGTAAACGAACCGACGAACCACTCATGCTCATCTGCACGAACTCCAAGCGCGACGTCTGCTGCGCCCTTGCCGGACGTCCACTTGCCAGCGCACTCGCGGCGGATCCAGAGACGGCAGCCGCAGTTCTCGAGGTCAGCCATCTAGGGGGGCACCGCTTCGCACCGACCGTGCTGGTGTTGCCTCATGGTTATGTCTACGGCCAACTCGACATCGACTCAGCGCGCGCAGTGCTCGAGCAGGCTCGCAGCGGCCGCATTGCGTCCCTGCCAAACGTACGAGGCCGGTCCTCGCTTGCTGGCGCAGCGCAGGTTGCCGAACTAGCAGTGCGAGCCTCCTTCGGTATCCACGCGCTAGAGGGCTTGGACGTACTTCGTCGTCGCGAGGGTCGTGCGGTTCCGATCGAGCTTCGCTGGGACGGCAATGACGATGTCGCGGACGTGGAGGTGAGGCACAACGACGGGCGCGCCTGGGCTGTTCATCTGGGCCGCGAGGCCCTAGGCCAGCCACGACCAGAATCTTGTGGCAAGCAAGCAGTGCAGGCCTTTGCGTGGTCGGCGGTTGAACCTGTCGAGTTGGCACGTTGGGCCTGACACCGGGGCCAGCACGGCGTACCAGTCACTACTTAGTAGGTTGAGGACATGACCAATTCCTTCGGGGCCAGCGGCCGGTTTCCCACCGATGTTTTTGCCGATGCGATCGCTGGTAATGCATCATTCGTCGAAAGTTTTGTCGGCACCACCCTGGGTGGTCGTGCAGCCAAGGGTCTCGCGCTCGTGACGTGCATGGATTCGCGCATCGAGCCATTGCCGCTGTTGGGCATGGGCGTTGGCGATGTGAAGATCCTGCGTAACGCAGGGGCTCGGGTCACCGATGACGTCCTGCGGACCTTGGTGCTCGCCACCTATTTGCTCGGCGTCGATCGGGTGCTGGTGATGCCGCACACCGATTGCAAGATGGCCAGCACAACTGAGGCCAACATCCACAAGACGATCTTCGATGACTACGGGGTCGACACTCGTTCCGAAGAATTTCGTACGGTTGAAGACCAAGAGGTTGCGCTGGTCTATGACGTCACGCGCATCCGCGCATTCCCGCTTCTGCCCGAGAATCTCACTGTTGCTGGCGCGATCTACGACGTGATGTCAGGCGCGATCCTGCCTCGCGATATCTAACCCCGGGCCGGGCAGCCTTACTCGACGCCAGACGCGGCGGCGCGAAGCGAGTCATGCTCATGGATCGTGGTGCGATCGCGCCCTTGTGCTTGGCCCAACGCTCTCTCGGCCGCGTCGACCGCCTGCCAGCCATCGATATGGATCGGGGTTATCCCCCGCTCTAGCAGCAGCGCGAAGACTCCGTCACCCCCGCGCGGGGCGATATCCACTCGATCGGCTAGGAGCGAGGCGACGGTTGCGCCCGCATCCTTCTTGTTGGTACCGATGATTCCGGTGGGGCCACGCTTGATCCAGCCGGCAACATACAGACCCGGAATCGGTACGCCATCCTCGCCCAGCACACGTCCATCGGCATTGGGAACGACATGGCGCGAAGCGTCGAAAGGCACTCCCGCCAGCGGCATCCCGCGATATCCAACCGAGCGCACGATGAGTTGCGCCTCGATTTCGTAGGTCTCGCCGGTACCGCGAGCCGCGCCTGATTCGTCGAGAGCGGTGCGCTCGACCACCACACCGCTCACTCGGTCGGTGCCGGTGATCTCGGCCGGCCGTGAGTGGAAGTGCAGGTGGATGTGCCTGTTGCCTTCGGCCGGCTCGTTGTCGATCCAGCCGCGCATGACCTCAACGTTGCGCGCTACAACACGATCCGACTCCATGAGCCCTACGACTACCGGCTCGAGTTCGAAGTCAGCAGGTTCGACCACGACATCGATGCCATCGATCTCGCCGAGCTCGCGCAGTTCCTTGGTTGTCCAGGTGGCCTGCGCCGGACTGCGTCGACCCAAGACGTGAACATCGCGAATGCCTGACGACTCAAGGATGTCGAGTACGTGCTGCGGCATGTCCGTACGTTCGAGTCGATCGGCAGGCGCGGTGAGCACCCGGGTCACGTCGACAGACACATTGCCAACTCCTACGACCACAACCGAAGTCGCGGCCGACAGCGCGGATTCGACTGCCGCACGATCGGCGTCGGGATGACCGCAGTACCACGCGACCAGATCGGTTGCCGCAAGACTTCCCGGCAGGTCTTCCCCGGGGATTTGCAGCAGACGATCGCGCGAGGCGCCGTAGGTCAGAACAACGCCGTCGTATGCGGCGAGAAGCTCATCGACCGAAACGTCGCGGCCCACCTCAACACCGGCCAACAGCCGAACATTGGGCTCGAGCAATACCTTCTCGAGCGTGCCTCGAACTGACCGAATCGAATAGTGATCAGGGGCAACCCCATAGCGAACCAAGCCGAACGGCACAGGCAACCGCTCAATCACATCGACGTGGTGTCCCGCCGAGTTGAGCGCGTCGGTCGCGTACAAGCCTGACGGGCCAGCGCCAACGATGGCGATGCGCAAGGTCACGAGGTCATCCGTTCATGGTGATCGAAATATCGGCAGCGAGGTATCGGCAGCAACGTGCGCTAGCCAACAAGCCCAAGTATCTGACGAACAGCGGCGTACGACTCGACCGGGTGCAGAACGTCGAACCACACCGTGTTCATACCCACCGTTTCTGCCCCAGCAATGTTCAGCGGCTGGTCGTCCAGGAACAGGCACTCACCTGCCGAAAGTTCAAGCCGCTCGAGCAAGAGCAGGTAAATCTCGGGATGCGGCTTGAGGACATGCTCAACCGATCCGTCAACCAAAACATCAACCTGGTCAAGCACTCTCATGCGCGCGACCCAGGCATCACCGTGGAAGGCACGCATGTCGTTAGTGAGGACAGCGATGCGGAAACCAGCCGCACGGGCATCAGCGATCAGTCGCAGAGCCTCAGGACGAACGAGCAACTCCTCATCGATGTCGAACAGCACATCCATGAGCGCCTTGAACGTGGGTTTTGCTCCGGTGAGTTCGGCGAAGTGATCTGCCTTGCGCTGCCAATAGGCGCGCTCGGTAATCTCAAATGCCTGCATCGCTTGCCAGTCGGCGTCGGATTCAGGATCGAACGGGCCGGTCCAGTTCAACGCGCCTGGGGCAAGGCCCGCACGCTCCTCTCCAGCACGGAGCAGTTCAAAGGGAGTCTTGAGAACTGGGCCGCCGAAATCGAGCACCAATGCCTGCATGAAACGAACTCAGTGCTCCTGTTCGAAAATGATGGCTCGTTCGACGTGAATGACGTTGCCAGTCCATGAGCACGAACCGCACCAGGAGAAGAAGATCCGATCGTCGGCGAGCCAGTACTCAGTCACAATCCCCAGATCGAAACTCGCCCCGCAACTCGGGCAGAACCCAGGCTTGTCGAGCAAGTGCCGCTCAGCGTCTGGCGCGAACCATTCGCTGGGTGGCGGCAACTTGTGCGGGTCAAGAGGCAACAGCCGAGGATCAACCATTGATTAGCTCCCGCTAGCCGCACGCTCGCGTGCGATCGCTGCCGTGCGGTGCAGGTGTAGAAGTTCTTCCTTCAGCGGGCTGTAGCGCATGGAGCCACCTGTGATCCACTGATCGGTAAAGGCAGTTCCCGCGCCGAACTTGTCTCGCTCGCACGGCAGGTGAATGACCTCATGGTCTTCGCGAATGGTTCCGATCGGATCCTCGCCATTGGCCACCTTGCGCATGTTCTCCTTGAACATTTTGCGCAGCATCGCAACACCGGCATCACTTCGCCCTAGGTGCTCAAGGGATCTATCGACGATCGGGCCCTGGCTAACCCAAGCCATGACGTCCTGGCCCTCAACGTAATCGGTGATGAATTCACCGTTGGCGTCCTTGTAGGGGAATTCGTAGAACACCGGCCGATCTTGCGGCTCCCATACCCCTGCCTCAGGGTGGTGCAACGTGTAGAAGAGCTTCCAGGTGGTGGTGTCATCGATCGGCACCCGAATCTGCATCTGATCGATCCACTGCCCGCCTACTCTCATGTAGAACGGGAAAACGAGAGGGTGACCGATTGCCCAATCGTCGTCAGCCTCGCTGTGGCCTTCCAGTACGCGTCGCTTGATGATGCCCCATTCAAATTCATCGAATGCGGTCTTCATGTGCTTCTTCTGGAACGACTTCGGCGCTTCGAAACCCTGGGTCTGGCCCAAGAAGTTGAAGTAGAACCCATGTAGCCACTCAACGTGATGCGGGTCTACGGAGTTCTCCATGATCTGCAGCCAGTTGCACTCCAACGTGGCGTAACCGACCTCACGTACACCGTCGAGAACGAACACGTCGAAGCGTGGCAACTTTGGTGCCGGGCTCGGTCCGACATAGACCCACACCATTCCACCCATGGTCTCCGCAACACCAGCCTTGGCCTTGACTCGATTGCGAAAATTCTCGTTGTCAGCCTCAGCGGGCTGTTCGATGCACTGACCATCGACATCAAAACGCCAACCGTGGTAGCCACATCGGATGCCATCCTCGTGCACGACTCCATAAGTCAGCGAGGCACGACGGTGTGGGCAGTGCTCACCGATGATGCCGTACTTACCCGAAGGCATCTGTACAGAGTCCAGTCCTCACTGAGCAGCCGAACCGTCTTGCTGGGCTTGCGGTCAAAGTCCTGCTCGAACGCGATGGGGTACCAATAGCGGCGCAGCAACTCGCCCATGGGCGTTCCTGGCCCAACCTGGGTTAGCTCTTCGTTCTGCTCGATGGTCAGCATGGTGGTTCCCCTTCTCGTTCGAAGCCTTGCCCTACATAGTCTCTCAGGAACTGGTCCTGAAGGTGCCGTTGCCGGAAAGCTGAAACTCTCCGGCAACGGCGGCCATGATCTTCACCTGCGTCTACTTGGGTCTTTCCGAGGCCGATGGCCGCGGATCTAGTCGTCGAGCAGCGTGACCGTTCCGTTGGATCCATCGACTCGGATCCGCTGGCCTGTCCGGATACTGCTCGTCGCAAACCCGGTACCAGTCACAGCGGGCAAGCCGTACTCGCGACACACGATGGCCGCGTGGCTCATCATTCCGCCAGTGTCAGTGACCGTGGCTCCGATCTTGCCGAAGATCGGAGCCCAGCTTGGCGCAGTCAACGGAGCGACGAGGATTTCACCGTCCTGGATCTCATTGATCTGATCTGCAGAGAAGATCACGCGTGCCGGACCTTCAGCCACGCCAGGCGATGCCGCGAAGCCCTTAATCGCACCGCCGCTGTCGCCGGGCCCGCCACCAAGCCAGGCATTCACCGAGTCAGAGGTAATGCCCCAGAGCATGACTGTGAACGGCTCGGTGACAACCTCTGGCGGGACACCCAAAGCTGGCAACGGCTTGACGGTCTTCAGCGCAGTAACGATGCGCTTGCGCTCTGCCACCTTCGCGGGCCAGTACTTCGGCCCACGTGCGGGGGCAGGAGTGGCCCACGCTGCATATAGATCCCACAGCGCGTCGGGAATCTCGTTGCGCTTGAGGTAGAAAATGTCGTTGGGCTCGGTGAGGAAACCCTGCTCAACGAAGATCTCGCCAAGAGTGCGCATCTTGCGCCAGATGACCGAGTGGCTCCAGTGCTCAACATAGAAGTTGTGGTTCTCAACGTAGGGGAACACGGTGCGGGCCAGGCCAAGCTTGCCCTGGAATGCCTCGCGGTCCTCATCACTGGTGAGCAGTTCCATGTACTCGTTAACGATGCGGTCTCGTTCTGCCCGGACGGCCTCAATCGGACGAGCGAGGTCACCACCGTCGTTGAGCATGTTGATGTAGTTGCGGATGAAGTCGAACGGGATCTCGACGTTCTCAATCCAGATCTTGTCGGTGTGATAGAAGCCAGATCCATTCGAGAAGTTGAACCACGGCTCGGCCGATTCCTGGAATGACGCGATCCAGGAATTGCCAGCATCAGTCGACTTGAGCACTGCGCACGTTGCCTCGACATCTCCCGCAGCAAACGCCTCACTTACCCCAGAGTCCCTGGCCAAGCGCGCCAGACGCTTGAGTTCGTCGTCGGGGCGGAATAGGTCAACATCAACGCCCGCAACCATTTTCGCGATCGCAAGATCAGGGATGTTAGGGAACACCTGCTTGCAGAAGCCGAAGTAGTCAAGGTAGGCCGCATAGCCCAGGTTGAGGAACTCGAAGTGGTACTGCCACAACTTCAGCGAGAGGCTGAGCAAGCGTGAGTAGGCGTCGATTAGGTCATAGCCCGAGCCCACCCCACGGCCCGATTCCACAACATCTTCGAAACTCTCGACATCAGGTAGCGCAGCGATCTTCAATGACTCGAGTTCGCCCACGAGGTCACGGATCTTGACCATCCACTTGCCGTAGAGGTCATCCCAGTTCATGAAGTAGAAGCCTGCTCGCTTCATGAACTCTTCGACGCGAGCGCCGATTTCTGCCTCAGGCGCAGGTACCGGGGTCAGATAGGCGTATCCGTTGAGAATGCGGTAGTCGATCCCGTTTGCCGGTGGTACCAGCAGGTGTCGGGTGTTGTACTGCGAGAGCGATGCGATCGCGTACTCGAACAGCGTTGCGTCCCATGGTGTGAGCACCTGGGGCCAGTGCACGCCGTCCTGGAACCAGAACATTGAATCTTCGTACTCGCGTCGATCCTCACTGAAGATCGACGAATACCCGTAGAGCTCCTGCCATCCCTCTGCGCCCTCAGGAACGGGGACGTCAAACGGGCTGGGAAAACGGTCAGCCATCTGTGCTCCTTCTCGAACCGCCATTGCTCACGTGGAACGCCGCCGCCACGGTGTGACGGCTTCGGGACTACTTCTTCTCAGAACTGCCCGCTGAGTCGCGCGAGTACAGCGGTGACATCAACGTCGAGACGATGCTCGACATGAAATCGCCACTGGTAGCACTCGCTCGTGCAGCGGGAACCTTCTTGCTCCAGACCGTCTCTGGCCGCGCCTGCAGCAAGATGACGTTCTGGCCGTCGGGTAGGTCGGCATCCACGGCCCACTCGATGTCCTGGGGGCAGCCATAATGCTTCTCCGCGGTGCGGGCAAGTACGGCTATCGCCTTGATTTCGTTGTCAGTCAGACTTGGCGCCGAGGCACGCTCCGGGTCCAACGGCACCTTCTCAACCGTGTCATGATCCGAGAGCCGGAATTCACACTCCTTGGTCGAGATGATCCGTCGACCGATCTCTCGAATCACCTTGTCGACCAAGAAGTTGTCGGGAGTGATTTCACCCGACACCACCCCTTCGCCAAATCCCCACGCGCTATCGATTGCGACCTGCGACCGATCACCATCGATCGGGTTCAACGTGAAGGCGACACCAGCCGACTTCGGCCGCACCATCTTTTGAACCACTACACACATCTCGACCGTGCGGTGGTCATAGCCCATCTCGACGCGATAGCACGTAGCCCGATCGGTGAAAAGGCTTGCCCAGCAACGACGTACGGCATCGATGACGTCATCGCCACCACGCACCCACAGGTACGTGTCATGTTCACCCGCGAATGAGGCGTCCGGTGAGTCCTCACTCGTGGCAGACGACCGCACTGCAACCGGAACATCAGCGACTCCGGAACGCGCGCTCAGTACGTCGTACGCGGTACGAATGTCACGCTCTAGGTCGGCCGGAATCTCCATAGTGCGGATGTGGTCACGGATAAGCGCACAGCGACGTGTGACGTCATCGGTATCGCGGATGTCGAGTCCGTCGAGGTGATGAGCGATCTTGGCGTCGATGTCACCCGCATCACGTGCGCTGGCATAGGCCACCGTTGTGATCGCATAGCCGGGCGGCACTGGCAGCCCTGCACCCATCATCTCTCCGAGACTGGCCGCCTTACCGCCCATCTCGTGCTTGATGCCTGCCCAGTAGCTCTCGAACCAGGTGATCGAACTCATGTGTTCTCCCGGGAGTCACGGATAGTGGGTGGGACTGCGGTACTGGGTAGACCAGCCCACCAGTCCGGTAGCGCGTCGAGATCGGGTACATGCACTTCTTGCACGCGATTGCGGTAGAGCACGAGTGCTGTTTGGCCACCTTCGATCAGGCGAACCCGAACTGCTTCGGTGTTGAACGGCTCCCCCGGGTCATACCCCATGGCCCAGGTTGCAAATGCTCGGATCGGGCCAGAATGCGTAGTCACGATAATGGAATTGCCTGGTGTCTCTGCGTGCATTCGCAGCAGGCCAGCCCAAAAGCGCCGCACACAGGCGATCGGTGGTTCGAAGTGCATCAACGGCATCGTCAACCAATGTGTGATCGGGTCCCCACCGCCTTGCTGAATGCCCCAGAAGCGATCAACCTCGACCAGCCAAAGTGGCCGTTCGCCAAGGGATTGGCGCTCATAGCGCTCCATCTCCTTGTGATACTGACGGAATGCTTGAGTGACATCGCGCATGCCCTCGGGTGTCGACACCTGAAAGTTGCGGAACTCCTCCATCGCGGTGATCTCACCAACGGACGCCTCGCGTCCGAATGTCTGGATCTGGTCTAACATTCCACGACGCAAGTGCTCCGCGGTCTGACGGGCCCGGTTCGTGTCGGCGGTACCGATAACTACCGTGTTCCCATCCAAGACTCGACGGGCAAGTTCCTGGCCGCGTCTGTGCGACTGCCACGAGCCAAGAGGTGTGAGCCCGGACTCCGTGGAGTAACCCTGGGTTTCCCCGTGTCGAACGAAGTAGATGTCCGTGGTGACCTTGGCCGCTTGCTCACGTCGTTCGGGAACAATCTCTCGAGTACGCGTGACCTCAGCCCAGGCTCGGCTTCCGCCACTGACTTCCGCACCCTCATAGGCTGGAACGTCATTGCCAAGGACGGAGTCCTCACGGCGCTCACGGAAGCGACGCAAGTACAAGGGCCCTTCGTCGGTGCTCTCTCGACTCTCGACCGTGTGGGGCTTGCCGCCCTGTGCCGTACGTTCGTAGTACCGCTGCAAGTAGGCCGGGGCGTCGGGTCGCTCAGTACGCGGAATCTCGGCAAGCGGAATGGATTCAGACGCTCCCCGGCCACTAGATGCGGTCGGGGCGGCGTTTGGCTCATCAAAGATTGTCATGAGTGCACCGTCAAGAATCGTTGATTCACAACACCGTCGTAGTAGAACAGCGCGCGACCCATCTCGCCCTCGGTCCAGATCACCGGCGGCTCATCGGGATCAACCCAGTAGCCGCCAGTGAAGACCTCATTGCGATGGCCAGCCGGATCGAAGAAGTACAAGCAGTGTCCACGGGTAGCCCCGTGCCTCGTGGGATTGGTCTCGATCCGTACACCGTGGTAGGCCAAGATGTCGGCCGCGGTGCGAATGTCGTTCCAGTCATCGACCCAAAATGCAAAGTGGTGCAGGCCGCCATTAGGTCCAGTAACCAAGGCCAAGTCGTGGCTCGAGTGTGAGACCTCGAGCCAGGTGGCAATCTGGAAGCCGTCGTCGCCGAGCACCTGCTCGGTCAAGTGGAAGCCGAGAACGTCGGAAAAGAACTCAGTGGCGGCGCCAACGTCTTCGGCTGTGAGAAATACGTGATCGATTCTCGGTGGCGCCACACCGACCATATTCAAGGGTCGAGGCGGCGGATTGGTAAGGGGCAGAAGGTTTCCCACCTGCTGCATACCGTGCACGAGTTCCATCAAATGCCCGGTCGGGGATTCGAAGCGAAGCGCTTCTCCGTGGCCAGGACCCCACTCGCCCGCAGCCAGTCGCTTGGTGAGGACCCCGACAGCTTCGAGCCGCTCTTGATAGTGGTCAAGATCCTCGAGGTACTGCACCTTCCAGCCCACGTGGCCCAATCCGTAGACCGGCGCATATGTCAGAACTACCGAGTGGTGCTGGTGTTCATCCCAACACTTGAGGAACACGCGATCGCCGTCACGACCTGTCTCGAACAGGCCCATGACCTCGGTGTAGTAGGCAACGGCGAGTTCGAGATCTGGTACGCGAATCTCCACGTGCGACAGTCGAAGCAGGCCCATCAGGTGTGCACCTTCATGAATCGATCATTGAGTTCGCCCTCGTAGTAGAAGACCGCCTTACCGATGTTGTCTTCCGTCCACGTGATGGTCGGGAAATCGGGGTCTGGCCGGTATCCGCCAGTGAAAACCTCGTTACGAGTGCCGAGCGGGTCGAAGAAGTAGATCGTGTTGCCACGTGTGATGCCGTGACGCGTCGGACCGACATCAATCTGGATCCCGTTGTAGGCCAATATGTCCGCCGATCGCCGGACGTGATCCCAATCATCGAGCCAGAAAGCGAAGTGGTGCAGCCCGCCGTTCTGACCCGAAACGATGGCTAAGTCATGAGGAGAGTGCGAACGCTCCATCCAGGTAGCAACCTGATGACCATCACCGTCGAGAAGTTGTTCGGTGAGGCGGAAGCCGAGGACATCCATATAGAACGCGCTCGCCTCACCTACCTCTTCGGCGGTCACGAGCAAGTGGTCCATGCGAGGAGGTGCGATGCCGGGCAGCCCATCGACGAACGGACGGGGGTTGAGCAGTCCGTTGAGCCGGCCGACTCGTTCGACTTCGTGAACTAGTTCCATCACGTGGCCAGACGGGGTTTCGAATCGGATGGATTCACCCTGCCCGACTGACTCTCCCTTCGAGACTCGCGACACCGGAAATCCATAGCGAGAGACCGCATTCTCGAGATCGGACAGATCATCGGAGTGCTCAACTTTGAAGGTCATCAGCTCAATGCCCATACGGGGCGAATACACCAAGCGCAGTGAGTGGTGGTCGGGCTCGTCCCAGCACTTGAGGTAGACCGACGTGTCGTCACGCTCAACTTCGAGCATGCCCATGACCTCGGTGTAATAGGCCACGGCAAGGTCGAGGTCGACGACTGCTACGTCGACGTGTCCTAGGCGCAATATGCCCATCTGTTGCCCTCCCTCAAGAGCTCCGACCCTGCGCTGTCACATGTGAGGTACGCAACTCGAACGCCGGAATAGTGGAACAGTATTGGCCCGTGTCCCGCATACAAGACCGATGTTCCCTTCCGCGGGACACAGGTGTTAGCGTCCGATACATCATGAACGAGCTGCGACCCGGTCCTGAGGCCATGCGTTCCGCGCTGGCCGATTACGTGACGGCCGTACATGCGGCCTACCTCGACGCCGCTGCCCTTCTCGCACCAGCCGAGCGGGCCCGGCTCGCTCTACTCGACCCAGCGCCACTCACTGTTGTCGCTGTAGGAACCAAATACCTGCACGTTGTCGCAACCCGCGAAGCACTTCCCCCGCCGCAAGGTCCGGAAATTGAGATAACTGGCGACCTTGGCGCACTTACCTGGACCTTGAGATTCGTTGACCCAGTTGTACTTCCGGCCCTCGGGCTCCTCGACGAAGATACGGCGCCACTCAACGATGACGTCCGCCGACTCCTCGGTGTCCGAACCCACCTTTATCACCTTGCAGTTGCTCCCGGCGGTGGCCTCACCCCACACCACGCGCAGCACGCGGGTACTGGCCTGGCACATTCCCACGCTGCTGCAGCCCGCGACTTCGAAACAATTCGCGTGCACGCTCGCGGTCGTGAGCTTCTTGCCGACGACATGGCCGGTGCCGCGGTTGCTGGCCTCAGATACGCCACGGCAGCTCTGGCCATGTTGATTTCCCCAAACGATCCGGAGGTCGCGCGACTTGCCGCGGCTGTACCCCCCGACTCCGAGGCGCTACGTCGCGCGGTGCTCGCTGCCGTCCGATCCGGTCGCGGCTCGCAATTCGCATCAACAGAGCCGAGCAGCGCATGACCGCCCGCCGCGACAACAGCTCCACTCGGGTCGATACGTCCATCGACACAACTGCGCTCGATTTCGAGGCGGCATTCGCGGCGCCTGCCCTTGACCTGACTGTTAAGCGCGCCCATTCCACTCTGTCCAGCGTGAGCAACGCGGCCCGACTCCTCAAGGAGTTCGGACGAGGCGAACGCGAGATGGGAGTCACCGAGCTCTCGCGTCGCCTAGGAATAGGGAAGAGCACGGCACATCGGTTGCTGAACACCCTCACCGAGGAGCGGCTGCTTGAGCAGGACGCCGACACCGGGTTGTATCGACTCGGGTTGGTCATGCACGAGCTAGGAGCCAGCGTTCAAGCCTCACTCGACATCCATACGGCAGCGAGCCCGGTCATGGAGACCCTTCGAAACATGACTAAGGAGACCATCCAGATCGCGGTACTCGATCGACGAGAGGTTGTCTACGTCGAACGGCGCGAAAGCCCGCAAACCATTCGGCTCTTCGGCAAGGTGGGCCATCGAAACGATGCGCACTGCACCTCCACCGGAAAAGTGCTGCTGGCTTTCCTGCCCGACGCCGAACTCGATGAGGTACTTGCGGGTTGGCGGTTACCGAAGAAGACACCGTGGACGATTTCTGACCAGGCCACACTCCGAGCGCAACTGCGTCAGATTCGTAAAAGTGGCTGGGCCGAGAACGTTAACGAGTCCGAAGTCGGCGTGGCCTCGATCGCAGCTCCCATTCGAGATCATCTAGGCATCGTCGTTGCTGCCTTATCCGTCGCTGGCCCAGTCCAGCGTCTCGACGGTGCGAACCTGCGCCGATTCACGCGCCACGTCACCGAGGCTTCGGCTGCAATCAGCCGTCGACTCGGGTGGCGCGATTCGTCCACTCAGGAAGGTTCACGATGACACTGTCTGCTGAGCGCGCTGATGAGTTCGCCGCAGCGCTCTACGAGGCCCGCCGCACCCTGGTGCCAATCGCGCCGCTCACCGAGAC
>CAIXFH010000128.1 GCA_903918645.1 uncultured Actinomycetes bacterium
CCAACTCGGCACCAGCCTCGGTGGCACACCAGTACGCATGCTCATCCACGACCTCGACGTCATCATCATCAACCGAGAGACCGGAGAAATCCCCCACGAACTCACCATCAACCCCGACAAAGACAGCCAACCCCGCGGCCTCAAACCCGGACCCCAACCAGGCAACAAAAAAGGCGGCATGCCCAAAGGATTCAAGTTCAAAAAATTACAATGTCCCGGGACATCCGATAAGGACGTCCCGGGACATTACACAGGTGGAGCTGAGGGGATTCGAACCCCTGACCCCTTCGATGCGAACGAAGTGCGCTACCAACTGCGCTACAGCCCCTTGAGTTAGCAAGGGTAGCAAAGCCGAGGAGCGTTGCTGCACCGCGCCTAGGCGAGCGGCATGATGCTGCCGTGACCGCCTAAACCCAGGTCGGGAACCACATCCGCATTTGCCACTGGCCGTAAGGGATCACATCAGCGGTCCAGATCGGATAGAAGAACCAGCAGGACACCAGAGCGAGCAAAAGGAACGTGCCCACAACGGCCGCACCGATGGTTCGTCGCCGAGGTGGGGCATTACTCGGGCCCAGAATGGTGCCCAGAGTCATCGCGACTGCCATGGCTAAGAAGGCGACGTAGGCGACGGAGTAGAACGTGAAGATCGTGCGACCTTGGAAGCCGAGCCAAGGCAGCCAGCCGGCCAACACCGCGAGCACCACGGCGCCAGAACGCCAGTCACGCTGTGAAATCCAGCGCCACGACTGGTGGATTACCGCACCGATGGCGGCCCACCAGATGATCGGGTTGCCGAGGGCGACTACCTCGGTCGAGCACTTGTCGGCAGGGCACCCGTCGACGCCAAGATCGCGAGACTCGTAGTAGAAACTCGTGGGGCGGGCCTGTAGCGGCCAACTCCATGCATTGCTCTGGTATGAGTGGGTCGAGGTGAGATGCGTGTGGAAGTTGAGCATCTCGGCGTGGTAATGCCAGAGCGAACGCAACGCTTCTGGCATGAACCCGAGCAGGCCGGAACCTTGCATCCCCTTGGCCCAGTTGCGATCGTAGCCACCGCTGGTAAGAAGCCAGCCACTCCAAGACACCATATATACCGCAAGGGCGGTACCGGCTATGGAGATGGCGCCTAGCACGCCGTCGATCACGGCGCCGCCGACAGCCGCCTGGGTGCGGACACCGAGCATGCGTCGCATGCCGTAATCCCAGACCACTGTGAGAAGCCCGAATGCGATCACAAACCACACCCCGGACCACTTGGTACCGCACGCGAGGCCAAGTGCGACACCCGCGGCCCAGCGCCACGGACGTAGACCTGCAAAGGGGCCGGTGCCGGAGCCAAGGAGGCGCATTGCTGCGCGATCATCGGGGAACCGAAGTACTTCACGGGCGACCAACCCGCGGGTGCGTTCGCGATCCATGAGCACGCAACCGAAGGCGACGAGGATCCAGAAGGCAAGGGTCATGTCGAGCAGGGCAGTTCGCGACATCGAGATCGACATGCCATCGATTGCCAATAGGAATCCAGCAATCCCACCGATCAACGTAGATCGGGTAAGGCGCCTAGTGATCCGTACGACGAGCAACACCGACAATGTGCCCAGGATGGCCATCATTACGCGCCACCCGAATGGGTTGAGCCCGAAGGCGTATTCGCCTAGCGCGATGGTCCACTTGCCGATTGGCGGGTGCACGATGAAGGCGGGCTTGTTGGTGAAAAAATCTAGGGTGCGCCAGTCGCCATTGCTCGCGAGGATCTTGGCGTTGGCATCGTCGACGAACCCCTTCTCATAGCCCCAGCGCAGCAGCGACCATGCGTCCTTCATGTAGTACGTCTCGTCGAACACCACTGAGTGCGGACGGGCGAGATCGGTGAATCGAAGGACCGCGGCGAAGATGGTGATCCCGATCGTGACTAGCCAGGAGTTGAGCCGATCTGCAGGAATCGCAGGGCTCAATCGTCGAGCCAAGTCTGACTCGCGGGCACCATGGGAAACCGGAGTGGATGCTTCCTGGTGCATCTCAAGCGTCGCCGTCACCGGCCCAGCATAGAGACGTGGCAGGCTCATGGTCATGGTCACGGGAAATTCGGGAACACTTGTAGTGGCAGGTACGCCTATTGGCGACCCCAACGATGCCTCGTCCAGACTCCGAATCGAACTTGCTGGCGCCGATGTCGTGGCTGCCGAGGACACTCGTCGCACCCGCCGACTCGCTGATGATCTTGGGATCACGATCACCGGGCGGCTTTTGTCCTATTACGACTCGGTCGAAGTGCGACGCCTACCTGAACTCCTCGATGCACTGCGCGAGGGAAAGCGGGTGGTCTTAGTTACCGATGCGGGGATGCCCAGCGTTAGTGATCCGGGATATCGCCTCGTCGCTGCGGCTGTGGCCGAGGGCTTTCACGTCACTGCTGTGCCGGGTCCGTCGGCGGTGCTCACTGCGGTGGCGCTCTCTGGCCTTCCGGTTGATCGTTTCGCCTTCGAAGGTTTTCTGCCGCGCAAGGCGGGAGAGCGAGCGCGTGCTTTGGCGCCGCTCCGAGTCGACCCGCGAACTCTCGTCTTCTTCGAGGCACCGCACCGCATCGCTGAGATGCTCGAAGCGTTGGCGCGGGCTTTCGGCGGCGATCGCCCCGCTGCGGTGTGCCGTGAGCTCACCAAGACTTATGAAGAAGTGCGACGGGGAACACTCGACGAGCTGGCGGCGTGGGCAGCGGACGGGCTCAGGGGTGAGATCACCGTTGTGGTGCAAGGAGCACCTGCGGGTACTCGCGCGCTCGTCATCGACGACGACGCTGATCCGCGCAAAGCTGCTTTGGCAGCAGTTGCTGAGGCCTATGGGTTGCCGCGAAAGGCGGTCTATGACGCAGTGGTGGCGGCTAAGAAGGCGGCGAGGTCAGAGGGCTCGGAGCAAACTGCGGTGAACGACCCCGGCCCACGCCCGTAGGATCAGTGTCGTGTCTGAATCCAAGGCCTTTTATCTGACTACGCCGATCTACTACGTCAACGACGCCCCGCACATTGGGCATGCGTACACGACGGCTGCTGGCGATGTCGCCACGCGCTGGCACAGACAGCGCGGTGAGAGCGTGTGGTTTCTCACTGGCACGGATGAGCATGGGCAGAAGATCATGCGCACCGCCGAGGCGAATGGGGTATCGCCGCAGCAGTGGGCCGATCAACTCGTCGAGAGTTCTTGGCTGCCGGTACTCGACGTGATCGATGCGGTCAACGATGACTTCATTCGCACCACAGAGTTGCGGCACACCGAACGCGTCCAGCGATTCCTGGCCGGCCTAAAGGAGCGCGGCGACATCTACGAGGGCTCCTACGAAGGTCCCTATTGCGTGGGCTGCGAGGAGTTCAAGCTTCCGGGCGATCTGGCTGACGGTACTGGTGAATACGAAGGGCAGAAGGTGTGCCCGTCGCACGGTCGTCCAGTCGAGACGGTGAGTGAGACCAACTGGTTCTTCCGACTCTCCGCGTACGCCGATCGGCTCATCGCCCACTACGAAGCAAACCCGCTCGCGGTCGCCCCGACATCGGCCTACAACGAGGTCATGTCCTTCTTGCGTGGTGAGGTTCAGGACCTATCGATCTCGCGGTCCACCTTCGACTGGGGAATCCCCGTGCCATGGGATCCGGCGCAGGTCGTCTATGTCTGGTTCGACGCACTGCTCAACTACGCCACTGCCGTTGGGCTGGGCGATGAGCCTGGCTCGGCGGGCGCGGAAAAGTTCGCCACCACATGGCCGGCAAACGTTCATCTGGTCGGCAAGGACATCCTGCGCTTCCACGCAATCATTTGGCCCGCGATGTTGATGGCGGGCGAACTCGCCTTGCCCCATCAGGTCTTCGCCCACGGCTGGTTGTTAGTCGGTGGCGAGAAAATGAGCAAGAGCAAACTCACCGGGATCGCACCGAGCCAGATCGTCGACCATTTTGGTTCAGACGCATTTCGCTACTACTTCCTTCGCGCGATCCAGTTCGGTGCCGACGGCTCGTTCTCGTGGGAAGACATGAGCGCTCGGTATACCGCTGAACTCGCAAATGGCCTGGGCAACTTGGCATCACGGGCGCCAGCGATGGTTAACAAGTATCGTGACGGGCTGCTCCCCGCCGCTGGGCCGTCGGCCGACGCCGAGTTGGCGCTGCAGGCTCTACTCGCATCTGTCGCTTCTGTCGCTGATGAGTCGATGCTGCGCTTGGACTTTGCAGGAGCGCTGGCTGCCATGAAGTCATTCGTTGATGCGGTCAACCTTTACGTTACCGAGCAAGAGCCCTGGGTACTGGCCAAGGACCCTGCCAACGACGAGCGACTCTCAACCGTGCTGTACACAATCTGTGAAGCGCTGCGTGCGATCGCTGTCCTCCACCACGCATTCATGCCGAAGGCGACCACGTCGTTGTGGGATCAGCTCGGAGCCGAGGCGGCCCTTGGTCCGATCGGCTCGCAGAATGTCACTGATGTGGGCCGATGGGGTCAATTATCGGAAGGCGCAGTAATCACCAAGGGCGCCATCTTGTTCCCGCGTCTCGAGGAGACGGCCGGCTAACGGCCCGCACATCCATGGCCAGTACCGACGAGCCAGTCCGCGCGCGCGCAAGCACCCAGGAGACCGGGCATTCGCGCGATCTTGAGCGACCGCCACTGCCCGAACCGTTGCCGTCGCCCGTGATCGACACGCACTGTCACCTCGATATCCACGATGGCGACGTGGGCGCGCCATGGCTGACGGTTGAGACCGCGCTCGAACAGGCGTCGTCGGTTGGTGTCACGCGCATAGTGCAGGTTGGGTGCGATCTCGCGAGCGCGCGTTGGTCTGCTCAAGCCGCCAATGACTACGACGCGATCGTCGCAACTGTGGCGCTGCACCCGAACGAAGCACCGAGAATCGCTGCCGCACATGGACGTCGAGCATTCGACGAAGCCTGCGCTGAGATCGAGGAACTGGCGAAGGCACCGCGCGTACGCGCGATCGGTGAGACTGGTCTGGACCACTTCCGCACGGGGGAGGAGGGCCGCGAACTCCAGGAGGAATCCTTTCGCTGGCACCTCGACCTGGCCAAGCGGCTCGGGAAGCCGGTCGTGATTCACGATCGCGATGCCCACGACGATGTGCTCCGGGTACTCGAGAGTGAAGGTGCGCCTGACATCGTGGTCTTCCACTGCTACTCGGGCGATGCGGACATGGCTCGATACTGCACTGATCGTGGCTGGTACCTCTCGTTCGCGGGCCCGGTCACGTTCAAGAATGCGAACGCTCTCCGAGAGGCGGTCGCGGCGGCGCCGCTGGATCGCATCCTGGTGGAGACCGATGCTCCCTACCTCACCCCCATGCCCTACCGCGGACGACCAAATGCCTCGTATTTGATTCCGCACACCGCGCGGGTGCTGGCCGCTAGTGCTGATGTCTATCTGGAGACCATGTCGAAAGCCTTGTGGGACAACGCACAGCGAGTCTTCGGTCCGTGGTGATCGCATGAGCGCGCCCCAATCCGATGGGCTGCTTGGGGCTGCCGAAATCCGCCTGCTGGCTGACCGTCTCGGCATCCGTCCAACCAAGCAGCGGGGCCAGAACTTTGTCATCGACGGGAACACCGTGCGCCGCATCGCGCGGGCAGCGCAATTGTCTCCTGATGACGTTGTGCTCGAGGTCGGGCCCGGCCTAGGTAGCTTGACGTTGGCGCTACTACCGCATGCGGCTCGGGTCGTGGCGGTCGAGATTGACGACGATCTGGCCGGCGCCTTGGCGATGACCGTCGAGGCGAGGCGCCCCGATTTGTTGGATCGTCTCGAGGTGGTTCATGCCGACGCGTTGACCATCACTGAGCTCCCGGGCGCCCTTCCCACAGCTTTGGTCGCCAACCTGCCTTACAACATCAGCGTGCCCGTGATTTTGCATCTTCTTGAGAAGTTTCCAAGCATCAATCGAGTGCTTGTCATGGTGCAGCTTGAAGTTGCAGATCGCCTTGCGGCCAAGCCGGGCAACAAGGTCTACGGGGTGCCGAGTGTGAAGGCCCGCTGGTACGGCGACGTATCGCGAGTGGGCACGGTTGGCCGTTCGGTCTTTTGGCCCGCACCCAATGTTGATAGCGGGCTCGTGTCTATCACGCGCACCAAGCCGCCCGAGACGTCAGCGGGTCGCAAAGAAGTATTCGCCGTCATCGACGCCGCATTCGGGCAGCGGCGCAAGACGTTGCGCGCTGCTCTTGCCACCTGGGCTGGCTCACCCGCTCGTGCTGAGGAGATCCTGCGCGCGGCGGGTATCGATCCGTCGGAACGCGGCGAGCAGTTGGGCGTAGACGACTTCGCACGTATCGCTGCTGCAGGCGCTCAACTCGCTGAGACGTCGTAGGCTCACGTCGTGCTGGACTCTGTCACTGTTCGCGCCCCAGGGAAGGTCAACCTCGCCCTAGGGGTCGGCCCACTGCGCGCCGATGGCTACCACGGACTTGTCACGGTGTTCCAGGCAGTGAGCATTTTCGACGATCTGGTCGCGACTCCGCTGCCTTTTGGCTCGGGTACCCAACTGGTCATCACCGGCGAGGGCGCTGGCGTAATCCCCTTGGGGCCAGACAATTTGGCGGCACGTGCAGTCAGAGCTCTCGGTGCTTTCGGTGCTTCGCCCGATGTCGCGATCGCGATTCACAAGTCGATCCCCCTCGCTGGCGGTATGGCTGGAGGGAGCGCTGACGCGGCCGCTGCGCTTGTGGCGGTCGATGCTCTCTTCGAACTCGATTTGACCAGGGACGAACTTGCTGACGTTGCGGCGACCCTTGGGTCCGATGTGCCGTTCGTTCTGCACGGCGGGACTGCCGTCGGCACCAACCGCGGCGACCAATTGACACCTGCCCTCGTACGCGGCTCGTTCCACTGGGTGTTCGCCATCGCCGATGCGGGGCTCTCGACTCCGGCTGTGTATGCCAAGTGCGACCAACTACGGGCTGGCATCGAGGTTGCGGATCCAGAAGTGCCGCAGGCGCTGATGGCCGCTCTGATCGCAGGCGACCCGGTAGCCCTCGGACGTGAACTCCGCAATGATTTGCAGCCAGCCGCGCTCGCGCTTCGGCCGAAACTTCAACGGGTACTTGATATCGGCGACGACTTCGCAGTTCTGGGCTCAGTGATATCCGGTAGCGGCCCCACCTGTGCGTTCCTCGTGCGAGATGGCGACGAGGCACTTGATCTGGCCGTGGCTCTCACGTCGGCGGGTCTATGCCGTACGGTCAAGCGCGCAACAGGCCCGGTCTCGGGCGCACACATCATCGATCATCGGAGCGCTGCCTGATGGCACCCGTCACATTGGTGGCGCTGGAAGACGTCGGCAAGGCACTCGGCACGCGAACGCTGCTATCTGGTGTCACTGTAGGTGTTACTGAAGGCGCGCGAATCGGAGTTGTCGGCCGTAACGGTGGCGGCAAGACCACCCTGGTCCGTGTTCTCGTCGGGGTCGAACCTGTTGACTCTGGACGCGTTATCCGGGCCGGTGGAGTCACGATCGGGCTGCTTGCGCAGACCGACGACCTCGATCCTGGTGCCACGTTGCGTGAAGTGGTGGTCGGTGACCGACCCGAGCATGAGTGGGCAGGTGATGCCCGAGTGCGGTCGGTGCTGACCGGCCTGCTGGGCGGGGTCGATGCGGCCGCGTACACCGATGGTCTCGAAACACTGATCGGCACCATGTCTGGTGGCGAGCGGCGACGAGCATCGTTGGCGCGGTTGATCATCGACGATCCAGACCTGCTCGTTCTCGATGAGCCAACCAACCATCTAGACGTCGAGGCTGTTGCCTGGCTTGCAAACCACCTGTCGGGTCGTCGTGGGGCGCTTGTCGCAGTAACCCACGACCGCTGGTTCCTCGACGCGGTGGCCACTGACACATGGGAGGTCATCGATAGCTCCGTGCAACGGTACGAGGGTGGCTATGCCGCATTCGTGCTGGCTAAAGCTGAGCGATCAAGGCAGTCGGCGTCTAGCGAGGAACGTCGGCAGAACCTCCTCCGCAAGGAGCTCGCTTGGTTGCGACGTGGGGCACCGGCTCGTACGTCGAAGCCGAAGTTTCGAATTGACGCCGCCAATGCGTTGATCGCGGACGAGCCGCCGCCGCGCGACCGACTCGCCTTGGAGAAGTTCGCGACCGCGCGTCTGGGCAAGCAGGTGTACGACCTCGAGGACATCACCCTTGCGCCGGCACCTGAGGTCAGTCCGGTTCTCATTCGTCAGACGTGGCGTCTTGGCCCTGGCGATCGTGTCGGCATTCTCGGGGCCAACGGCGCTGGAAAGACGACCATCCTTCGGCTGCTTTCGGCCGCGCACGATGGTGTCCTTGATACTTCGGCAGCACCCGATGTGCGTGAAGGCACTGTGCGAGTAGGGCAAACCGTGTCGGTCGGGCATCTGTCGCAGGCGCTGGCAGAGATCGATCCCAAGGAGCGGGTTCTTGAAGCCTTACGCCGCGAGACCGAGTATGTGGACCTTGGTAAGGGTCGCACTCTCACCGCTCAGCAACTCCTTGAGAACTTCGGTTTTGTCGGCGACAAGTTGCACACACGGCTAGGAGACCTCTCGGGTGGCGAACTGCGTCGTCTACAGTTGTTACGCCTGCTAGTTGGCGGTCCCAACGTTTTGCTCCTCGACGAGCCCACGAATGATCTCGATGTCGAGATGCTCACCGTGCTTGAGGACCTGCTAGATACCTGGCCCGGCACCCTCATCGTGGTGAGCCACGACCGGTACTTCCTTGAGCGCACCACTGACGATCTCTACGCGTTGCTCGGCGACGGCAAGATCCGGCATCTCATCGGTGGTGTGGACGAGTACCTCAAGCGTAGGGCTGCCCGACCAAGCCAATCGAGCGGAGCGATCAAGTCCACGCGTTCCTCGACTACCGATGATGCATCGACCTTCGACGACGACACTGATGAAGCGCCGGTTTTGACTGCGGCAGAAGCGAAAGCAGCGCGAAAGGAACTCAGCAAGATCGAGCGACGCAGTGCACGAGTGCGCGAGGAGGAAGACCGGCTGCACGCCGAACTCGCCGGTGCTGCCACCGATCACGAACGAGTTCAGGCACTCGATGCCCAACTACGCGAGATCGTTGCCGAACGCGAGTCGCTTGAAGACCAGTGGCTCGAAGTTGCTGCCACGCTGGAATAGTGGCTCGGACAGTCGCTCGAACTTACTCCGGCGACGAGTGCTCGAACGGCACAGTTAGCCGCCGCAGCAACTCCGCCAGAGCAGCACGCTCGGGTTCTTCCAGCGAAGACAAGATGAGCCGCTCGTGTCCTAGTAGGTCAGTGAGCGCGTCGTCGACGCAGGCTCGTCCGGCGTCGGTGAGCACCACTTGCACGCCTCGGCCGTCGCTGGGGTCGGGAACGCGTCCCACGAGTCCGCGAGCCTCGAGTCGATCAATGCGGTTGGTCATGGTGCCACTGGTGACGAGCGTGACATGTAGCAATCGGCCGGGGGACAGTGCGTAGGGCGCACCTTCGCGACGCAGCGCAGCGAGCACGTCGAACTCCCAAGGCTCGAGCCCGTGGGTCTCGAAGGCTTCGCGTCGAGCTAGATCTAGATGCCGAGCGAGACGGGTCACTCGCGAGAGGACCTCAAGCGGTGCGACATCGAGATCCGGGCGTTCGCGGCGCCACGCAGTGACTAGTCCATCGACCTCGTCGCCGGCGTCGTGGGTGGCTCCCGTCATGTACTCAGCCTAGCCGCAAGTATCTCGGCATCGAGATATACGTGAAATGGAGTCTGTGTCTAGGAGTCGGAAACGCTGAGATGCCAACGGATTTCGCCGTCGTACCAGATCTCGGTAGGTCGAAGGCCGAGCCGTTGTGCAACCGACTCGGAGCCGGTATGCCCGGGTGCGATGTGCGCGATGAGGGACGTGACCGGTATGCCGATGGTCTCGGTGGTGAAGGCATCGCGCACTGTGGTGGCTGCTTCGGTGGCGAAACCCTTGCGCTGGTGTGCTTCGCCCAGGACCCAGGCAAGCTCGGCCGTATCGCCGATCACGGTTGCCTGGACGAATCCGACGGCCAGGCCGGATGACCGCTCTCGCAGGATCCAGTTGTGCCACACCTGAGTGCCATCGGCTGATTGACCGCGCACCTGGCGCTCGTAGCGCTCGGTGAGTTCGACCAACGACGGCGAGGGTTCTTCTGGGTAGAAGGCGTAGAGCGAACGCGGTGCGAGCAACTCGACCATCTCTGCTGCGTGGCTGACCTCGAGCGGCTCAAGACTTAGTCGCTCGGTCTGTAGTGGTGGGGTGGTCACGTCTGCACGATGGGTCAGGGCTTAGTTCGCGACGTGATGAGTTTGGGTTTCTTCTCCAAGCCCACGACGCCGTTCCATGCAAGGTTCACGACGTGTGCGACGACTTCGTCCTTCTTCGGCTTGCGTGCGTCGAGCCACCATTGGCCGGTGAGCGCGACCATGCCGACCAACATGTTGGCGTACATCGGCGCGTACTTGGCCGGGAAACCCATGCGGTCAAACTCTTTCGCGAGTCGAGCCTCAACCTGGCTTGCCACATCTCGCAAGAGCGAAGCGAAGTTACCCGTGTTCTGCGCCACGGGTGAGTCGCGGACAAGGACACGAAAGCCGTCGCTGCGCTCCTCGATGTAATCGAAGAGGGCGCGTCCGGCCTGTTCGAGTAGCGCGCGCGGCGCGTCAGCAGTGAGTGAATCGCTGACCATTCCAAGCAGGATGTTCATCTCGCGGTCGACGATCACCGCGTAGAGGCCGTCCTTGCTGCCGAAGTGCTCGTACACGACGGGCTTTGAGACGCTCGCCTTCGAGGCGATCTCTTCGACCGTTACCGCCTCGAAGCCCTTCTCAGCGAAGAGTTTTCGGCCGACGTCGATGAGTTGCTCACGCCGCTCACGCCCGCTCATGCGTACACGGTCGGTCTTGCGATCGCGTCGGCTGACTCGTGTGGGCGCTTCGACGGGTGTGTCGGTCTCATCCTCGGGTGTCACGGAGACCATCCTGCCGTGAAGCGAGTCGGGATCGTCAATGATCGACCCGGGCGAGATCACGCGGCGGCGTTCTCGCCTCGGGGTGCGACGCGGCGGGCTTCGAGGCGTTCGGGCTTGGGCCAGCGAACATCACTCACCCAGCCGAACCACTCGAGCAGTTCGATGATGCGTGCGCTGCTGTCGATCTGACCGCGCAGCACTCCGTGACGGGCACAGGTGGGATCGCTGTGGTGCAGGTTGTGCCAGGACTCTCCGCCAGAAAGGATCGCGAGCCATGCGACGTTGCCGGCGCGGTCGCGAGTCATGAAGGGGTGCTTACCCCAGACGTGGCACACCGAGTTGATCGACCACGTGACGTGGTGAACCATTCCGACGCGGATGATTGAGGCCCAGAAGAAGGCGGTCACCGCGCCGTGCCACGACCAAGTCAGTAGCCCGCCGAGCACTGCTGGCGAGATGAGACTGACAGCGACCCACAACGGGAACAGGCGGGAGATGCGGGCGATGTCCTTGTCCTTGCTCAGGTCTGGCGCGTATTTGCTGATCGGGGTTTGCTCCACGTCGAACAGCCAGCCCATGTGTGCGAACAGGAAGCCCTTGATCAGGCCGATCGTGGAATCGCCGTAACGCCATGGTGAATGCGGATCGCCATCTTGGTCACTAAAGGCGTGGTGCTTGCGGTGATCGGCGACCCAGCGGGCCACGGGTCCCTCAATTGCCAGACTTCCGGCGATGGCCAATGCGATCTTCACGCCGCGGTTGGGCTTGAACGATCCGTGTGTGAAAAGGCGGTGGTAACCGATCGTGATGCCATGCGCAGTGATCGCGAAGAAGATGATCGACAGCGCGATGTCGCTCCATCCGATTCCCCAGCCCCATGCGAATGGGATTGCGAACAAGACTGCCACCAAGGGCACGCCCACAAAGATGCCGACGGTGATCCGCTCGGCCAGGGTTTGCTTGTCCTCGCCATTGAACATCGGGACGTTGCCATCCTCGCGGGCGGCGTATGCCTGGCCGGTCAGCGCCTGCTCTTCGGCGAGTTCTGCGGCGGTGTACTTGATGTCTGGTGTGGCGGTCATGGGTTCTCCCGACTCATGAAGTGACGTTCCTACGGTACCGTAACCTACGCAACCGTAACCTTGTCAAGTGGTCAGAACTCGGCGCCCATTCGGAACTGTGGGGTCGATCGGCCTACGCTTACCGACAGCACCATTCCCGGGTTGCTCTGCTGGTAGGGGCGACCACACTTTGAATGTGGGTACGACGCAGGTTCGATTCCTGCCCCGGGAGCCTTAGATCGTGCGCGTTTCTCGCCTCTCGCTGGCCCTGGCGCGCGGCCCTTCGTTCCGGGCCATCGCGACGCCCCTGCCCCGCTAGTGTCTCGATTTGCGGACTCGGTGTCGCTGGGATCCCGCAGCGGGGTATCGTGAGCACGCCTTCCCCCGCCTCGCACAGGAGAGCAGACGCCCGCGTTGAGCAGATCGCGCCCGTCCACTGTTGTGGTCCTCGCAGCCGGTGAAGGAACCCGGATGAGATCGGCGACCCCCAAGGTCTTGCATGAGGTGGCTGGACGCACTCTGGTTGGGCATGTTCTCGCTGCCGTCGCTGAACTCGATCCCGAACAGATAGTCGTCGTGGTTGGCCACGAACGCGAACTCGTCGCGGCCCATGTGGCTTCGATTGCGCCAGGTGCAATCACGGTCGTTCAGGACCAACAGCATGGCACTGGCCACGCGGTGCGGGTGGCCCTCGAGGGTTTGGACGCCTCGGGCTTCACGCCTTCCTCTGACGGCCCGGTCTTGGTACTTGCGGCCGATACTCCCTTGCTCACCGGTGCAACATTGCAACGGCTGCTCGATCTGCATGTTGCTGAGGGCGCGACATCTAGTGTCCTTACCGCGGTGCTTGACGACCCCGCCGGCTACGGCCGCGTGTTGCGCAATCCGGCTACTGGGCACGTCACGGGGATTGTCGAGCACAAGGACGCGAAGCCTCATGAGCATGCGGTCAGTGAGGTCAACAGCGGGGTCTACGCCTTCGACGCGACGGCCTTGCGCAGCAGCCTGGCCAAGCTCACCCGCGATAACAGCCAAGGCGAGGAGTACCTCACCGATGTCGTTGGACTTCAAGTTTTCGCGGGCCTTGCTGTCGCCGGCCTTGCCGCCTCTAATGCGAACGAGATTCTCGGCGTGAACGATCGCAGCCAACTCGCGCAGGCTCGTCGACACTTGCGCGAGCGGGTTAACGAGTACTGGATGAAGTCAGGCGTCACGATCATCGATCCCGCCACCACGTGGATCGACGTTGAGGTCACCCTCGAGCCGGATGCTGTGATCGAACGCAATACAGCTCTTTGCGGCCGCACCACAGTCGCCTCTGGTGCCGTCGTCGGCCCTGACACCACTCTCACCAATGTCACCGTGGGTGCCGGTGCACGAGTGCTTCGTACCCACGCCAGCGACGCCGAGATCGGTGAGCGCGCAGAGGTTGGCCCCTTCACCTACATCCGTCCCGGAACTCGCATCGGGGTCGGCGCGAAGCTTGGCGCATACGTCGAGGCGAAGGCTGCGGTCGTCGGCGACGGATCCAAGGTGCCGCACTTGTCGTATGTCGGCGACGTCGAGATCGGTGTCGGCACCAACATCGGTGCGGGCACGATCACGGTCAACTACGACGGTGTCGCCAAGCACCGCACGGTGATTGGCGATCACGTGCGAGTCGGAAGCGACTCCATGCTCGTCGCGCCCGTCACCATTGGCGACGGCGCTTACACAGCTGCTGGCTCAGTCATCACCGATGACGTACCGCCCGGTGCGATGGCGGTCGGACGCGCGCGTCAGCGCAACGTCGAAGGCTGGGTCGAACGCAAACGCCCGGGCACTGCATCAGCGCAAGCAGCCAAGGCTGCACAATCAGCACCTAGCACCCATCCAGAAGTGACAACCGCATCCGCCGACAACGCACCGCACGAGGAGCACCAGTGAGTGGCATCATCCAGGCGACGCAGAAGCGTCTTGTCCTGATCGGCGGCCGATCGCACCCCGAGCTCGCCGATCACGTGGCCAAGGAACTTGGCGTCGAACTCGTGTCGACTCAGGCATACGACTTCGCAAATGGTGAGATCTTTGTTCGCTTCGAAGAGTCGGTGCGTGGTTGTGACGCCTTCGTCCTGCAGAGCCACACCGAGCCGATCAACAAATGGATCATGGAGCAGCTGCTCATGGTCGACGCGCTCAAGCGCGCGTCCGCGAAGCGCATCACAGTTGTGATGCCGTTCTACGGATACGCCCGCCAGGACAAGAAGCACCGCGGGCGCGAACCGATCTCGGCGAGACTTATGGCCGACCTCTTCCGCACCGCCGGGGCCGATCGGTTGATGGCTATCGATCTGCACACGGCGCAGATTCAGGGATTCTTCGACGGCCCCGTCGATCACCTGTTTGCCTTGCCGCTGCTGGTGAAGTACGTCGCTAACTCGGTCGAGAATCGCGACGAGATCACTGTCGTCTCGCCAGACGCGGGCCGTGTACGTGTAGCCGAGCGGTGGACCGATCTGCTCGGTGCGCCGCTGGCGATCATTCACAAGCGTCGCGATCCTGATGTCCCCAACGAGGCCACGGTTTCTGAGGTTGTCGGTGATGTCGAAGGTCGAATCTGTGTCGTGATCGACGACATGATCGACACCGGCGGGACGATCGTGAAGGCTGCGGAGCAACTGTTCGCGAACGGTGCTAAGGACGTCATCGTCGCGGCGACCCACGCGATCTTGTCCGATCCTGCCGTAGAGCGTTTCAACAACAGTCGCATTCGCGAGGTGATCGTCACCGACACGTTGCCCATCCCAGACAATCGTCGCTTCGCCAAACTCACCGTGCTACCTGTCGCCCCGCTGATCGCGCGGGCGATTCAAGAGGTGTTCACCGACGGATCGGTCACGAGCATGTTCGAGGGCGATCGGGTCTGACCTGACTCCATTTGGTTGGCAGTCAAGCACGGTCTAGACTCGTGTTCGCTCCCCGGCGAGGGTGCGTTGTGGCCGTCCGGCTCAACGTGTCGTCATCGACGCGGACCGCGCGGTCAACGCGCGCCCGCACCCGTTGCTGAGGCGCCGACCGCTCCCGCCGTGAGGCGCAGCATCCCAAGATCAGATCACGATCCACCGTTGGTGGCGCGACTTGTACGCGCATCGACGAACGAGTTAGTAGGAGCATCAAGTGACCCAGGTAAGCATCACCGCCGAGCCGCGCTCGGAATTCGGCAAGGGCGCAGCGCGTCGTATTCGTCGCGCTGGCAAGATCCCCGCTGTCATCTACGGTCACGACCAGGATGTGCGCCACGTTGCGCTGCCCGGTCACGAACTCACGCAGGCCCTGCGCAAGGTTGGTTTGATTCTTGACGTTGAACTCGAGGGCAAGCACATCCTGGTTGCGCCTCGCGACGTGCAGCGCGACCCGGTCCGTCGGATCCTCGAGCACGTCGATCTGGTGATCGTGACTCTTGCCGAGGCCAAGGCGTTCACCGACGCAGCCGACGCTGCAGTGGTGGCGGCCGAGGTCGAGCAGGCTGAGGCGAGCGCAATGGGCACTGGCGCACCTGAGGCTGCCGAAGCGGCGACTGAGGCTGAGGGAACCGAAGAGTCTGCTGACGAGTCAGCAGCGGACGCAGACGCAGACGCAGCGACTGCTGAAGCAGACGCCGACGCCACGGATGCTTCCGCTGACGCCTGATCATCACTCACTAACCGCGCTCGCATCCCAAGGATGCGGGCGCGGTTTTGTGTCTGGCCGATACCGAAGTAAGCAAGGATGGGCACGTGACTGGTGATTCCGCCCCGTGGTTGATCGTGGGCTTGGGCAATCCTGGTCCTGAGTACGCGGCTACCCGACACAACGTCGGCTTCCTCGTCGCTGACGAACTCGCAGGTCGCGCCGGTGGTCGGTTCACGGCGCACAAGCGCGCTCGTGCCATGGTGGTGGAAGGGCGGGTGCAAGGCGAGCGAGTCGTTGTCGCCAAACCCATGCTCTACATGAATGAATCGGGTGGACCGGTGAAGGGTCTACTCGACTTCTACAAGGTTCCGCTCGAGCGCTTGATTGTGATCCATGACGAACTCGATATTCCATTCGCAGCGCTGCGCCTGAAGTTTGGTGGTGGCGACAACGGCCACAACGGACTCAAGTCGATTCGCAAGTCGACCGCCACCGGCGATTGGTTTCGACTGCGTGTGGGCATCGGCAGACCTCCTGGTCGCCAGGAACCGGTCGAGTATGTGCTCAAACCGTGGTCGTCAGTGGAGCGCAAGGAATTGCCGTTGACCATCACCGATGCAGCTGATTCCATCGAGTTGCTGATGGCCCAAGGCCTCGAGCTTGCGCAGAATCGGTACCACGCGTGACCTCCGCTGCCGATGCGCTTGCCGACGCCACTCTCTCGCGCGATGTGGCGTGCGAAGCAGGTGCCCTGATCCTGGAGGTACGCGCATCTTTCGGCGAGATCGATCCCGACGATCACGATCGGCTCCAGTTGCTTCGTACCACTGCGGATCGTGAAGCCCACCTGCTTATCGCTGCGCGTCTAGGGCAGGCCAGGCCCGATGATGCGTTGCTCTCCGAAGAAGGCGACGACGATTTCACGCGGCTGTCAGCCGATCGAGTCTGGATCGTGGATCCACTCGATGGCACTTGGGAATTCGGCCAGGGCCGGCCCGACTTCGCCGTTCACGTCGCGCTGTGGCTGCGGACCTCCGAGCCAGGCGGGTCTTTGGCCGCTGCCACTGTTGATCTGCCCGATCAAGGTGACACATGGTCGGTGCTCGACGATGTGCCAGTGCCGGCGCCGCTGCCAATTGATCGGCCGGTACGAGTGGTCGTGTCGCGTTCTCGTCAGCCGATCGGACTTGACGGGTTCATGGACAGGCTTGCCGCTGAGCTCGGGGAGTCTGCGCCACTTGGTGTCGTTGCAGTGCGGGTGGGATCAGTGGGCGCTAAGGCGGCTGAACTTTTTGGGGGCCGCGCCGAGGTCTACACCCATGACGGTGGATTCAGCGAGTGGGATCTTGCAGCGCCACTCGCGGTTGCCTTGAAGCGTGGCATCGCATGCTGGTCACCGGGTGGCACTGGGTTTGAGTTCAATCGACGTGATGTCGTGCAGCCAGGTGTCGTGATGGCCGTTCCAGCTGTAGCCGCGGCCGCTCGAGTGGCTTTCAACCGTTAGTTAGCCGGGGCCGAAAGATATTGCTCTGAAGGCACATCCGGTGGGGCTTACGGTCGGGCTGGGTCGAAGGCGCAGAACTCGTTTCCTTCAGGGTCGGCCAGTACCCACCACCAGATCTCATCGTCTGGTTTCCGCAACAGTTGAGCACCGGCGTCGAGCAACGGCGTGATGTCTGATCCGGAGAGCAATACATCCCAATGCATACGGTTCTTGACTGTCTTGGCTTCGGGCACCTCGGTGAACACCCAGTAGGGGAACGGGAAACCTCGAGCGTTCTCGACCCACCAGGCGGTAGTGCCGGCGCGGGTTGCCACGTTGCCGCCGGTTCGTTCTGCCCACCACACGGCCTGCGATGCGGGCTCGACACAATCGACGACGAGAGCAAACGCAGTGGGCAGCCCCACAGCGGTCATCTCGTACTCGTCGGGGGGCGGAGGCATCGCGCAGAAGGTGTTTCCCTCGGCATCAGCGAGCACCCACCACAGGCGCTCTTCGGATGGTCCAGAGATGAGGTCGGCGCCAGCGCTGATGAGCGACCGCGGGTCGTTGTTGGGGAGGCGTAGGTCGAGGTGTACGCGGGTCTTACCGCTTCGCGGCTCCGCGACTGGGTCAACCCAGATGCCATCGGTGTCGGCATTGAATGGTGCCAGCGACGACGACGGCCCCACCCGGTAGCCAGAGTCGGGCATGCGTCGAACTTCGCGGCCGAGGGCTTTGCCCCAAAAGGTGGCAATGAGTTGCGGATCCACGGCATCAAGGCACAGGTCCTTGAAGGAACAATCCGTCACTCGCTTATTGTGGCCGATAGCGGGCTCCATCGTTGGATTGGGCGGCGGAGTTCGCGATTCGCCTGCTCGGCACGTAATCTGCGAGGTGCACCCCCACCCCCCGACCTCATCGAGACCGGGGGCAGTTGTCGTGCGTCGCTTTCGCTATAGAGGACTTGTGATGACCGCCACTCTGCACGGCCTAGTTGACGCCATCGTCACCGAACCTGCCGTTGCCGATGCGATCCGTCGGATCGAGTTCACCGGCACTGCCCAGGCAACACAGGGGCTGGAACTCACAGCGCCAGCAGCGCTTTATCCGCTCGTCTTGGCGGCGCTCGCGGATGCCGGTGACCGCACCCTGCTCGCGGTGACTGCCACGGCGCGTGAGGCCGAGGATTTGGCTATTGCTCTCGACAGCCTGCTCGGCGAGCACGCGGTCGTTGAGTTCCCGGCGTGGGAGACCTTGCCGCATGAGCGTCTTAGCCCGTCGAGCGACACGGTGGGGCGTCGGCTAGCGGTGCTGCGACGCCTCGCTCATCCGCAATTCGATGATCCGACCTCTGGCCCGATCCGAGTGCTGGTCGCACCTATTCGGGCTGTATTGCAACCTGTCGTCAAGGGCTTGGGAGATCTAGAGCCGGTAGCGGTCGCGATCGGCGACGACATCGCCATGGACGAGATAGTGCGCCGGCTCTCTGCTGCGGCTTACACGCGAACAGATCTGGTCGACAAGCGCGGGCAGTTCGCAGTGCGTGGCGGCATCCTCGACGTCTTTCCCCCCACTGAGGAGCACCCTGTGCGCCTTGAGTTTTGGGGCGACACAGTCGAAGAGGTGCGCTACTTCAAGGTTGCTGACCAACGGTCCCTCGAGATCGCTGCGCACGGCCTGTGGGCCCCGCCGTGTCGTGAGCTGCTGCTCACCGACAAGGTTCGCGAGCGCGCCCGAGCGTTGTCACTCGTCCACCCCGACTTGATGGAGATGCTCGACAAGTTGGCCGACGGTACAGCGGTCGACGGTATGGAGGCGCTTGCGCCGGTCCTTGCCGACGGTATGGAGTTGCTTGTCGACCTCATTCCGTCGGCATCGCTGATCGTGGTGTGCGACCCCGAACGCGTGCGCACTCGCGCGCACGACCTTGTCGCCACCAGCGTCGAGTTTCTCGAGGCGTCATGGCACAACGCCGCGGCGGGGAACGCGACACCGATTGATCTTGGCCCAGCGGCGTACCAGACGGTCGCCGACGTGAGAAGTGCCGCACTCGAGCATCGGCACGGCTGGTGGAGCCTGTCACCGTTTGGTGGCGACATGACCGGTGACGATGATCTCGTCGAACTCGATCCTGATTCTGTCGATCGCCTCGCGCTCAATGTTCGAACGTCCGACAGCTATCGCGGCGATACGTCCAAGGCGTTTGACGACATCGCGCGCTGGATCGCCGACGACTGGGCCGTCATCTTGGTCACCGCTGGCCATGGAACCGCGGAACGCATCGCTGAATCAGCGCGCGGCGAGGGGTTGGCGGTTCGCCTGCTCGAATCCCTTGCGGCAGTGCCGGATCCGCGCGTTGTCAGTGTCGTCACAGGTGGGCTTGATCACGGGTTTGTTGCGCCGATGCTTAAGCTCGCGCTGTTGACCGAAACTGACCTCGTTGGGCAGAAGGCCACCACGCGTGACACTCGACGCATGCCCGCGCGACGTAGGCAGACCATCGATCCGCTGCAGCTCAAGCCTGGCGATTACGTAGTACATGAGCAGCATGGAGTCGGTAAATACGTCGAGATGGTTCAGCGCACTGTGGCTGGTGCCACGCGTGAGTACTTAGTGGTTGAGTACGCCCCGGCTAAGCGCGGGCAACCTGGTGACCGGCTCTACGTGCCCACTGACCAACTCGACCAGGTGACCCGGTATGTCGGCGGCGAGGCGCCGAGCTTGCATCGCCTCGGTGGGTCTGACTGGGCGAAAACGAAGTCGCGAGCTCGCAAGGCAGTGCGTCAGATCGCCGGTGAACTCATCCGGCTGTATGCGGCACGAATGGCGAGCCGCGGGCACGCGTTCTCGGCCGACACAGTCTGGCAAAGCGAGCTCGAAGATGCGTTCCCATACAACGAGACTCCCGATCAGTTGTCTTGTATCGACGAGGTGAAGTCCGACATGGAGAACGTGATTCCGATGGACCGCCTCATCTGTGGCGATGTCGGATACGGAAAGACTGAGATTGCGGTACGCGCGGCGTTCAAGGCGGTGCAGGACGGCAAGCAGGTAGCGATTCTGGTACCCACGACATTGCTTGTGCAGCAGCACATGTCGACGTTCTCAGAACGCTACGCACCGTTCCCGGTCAAGGTGGCCGCACTGTCGCGGTTCCAGACTGACAAAGAAGCCAAAGTGGTTCTGGCAGGTATCACGGATGGCACGGTTGATGTCGTCATCGGTACGCACCGTCTATTCAGCAGCGAGGTGCACTTCAAGGATCTTGGCCTCGTCATCGTTGATGAGGAACAGCGCTTCGGAGTCGAACACAAGGAATACCTCAAGGCCATGCGCACCGACGTCGACTTCCTCACCATGTCGGCCACGCCGATTCCGCGGACGTTGGAGATGGCGGTCACCGGCATCCGAGAGATGTCAACCATCCAGACGCCACCCGAAGAACGCCATCCAGTGTTGACTTTCGTCGGCCCCTATGACAACAAGCAGGTTGCTGCGGCGATCAGACGCGAGCTGCTGCGCGATGGTCAGGTGTTCTTCGTGCACAACCGAGTCGAGTCGATCGAGCGGGTTGCGTCGAAGCTTCGTGAACTCATCCCAGAAGCCAGAATCCAGACCGCCCATGGCCAGATGAATGAGCATGCGCTCGAACAGGTGATCGTCGACTTCTGGGAGAAGGAGTTCGACGTCCTGGTGTCGACCACGATCGTCGAAAGCGGACTCGATATTCCCAACGCCAACACGCTCATCCTTGATCGCGCTGATGCCTTTGGACTCTCGCAGTTGCACCAGTTGCGTGGCCGCGTCGGTCGAAGTCGCGAGCGTGGTTATGCCTACTTCTTCTACCCGCCTGAGAAGCCGTTGACTGAGACGGCGCATGATCGTTTGTCGACCATTGCAGCGAATACTGATCTGGGTTCAGGCATGGCTGTGGCGATGAAGGATCTCGAGATCCGGGGGGCCGGGAACCTACTCGGCGGCGAGCAGAGCGGACATATCGCCGACGTTGGGTTTGACCTGTACGTGCGGCTCGTGGGCGAGGCTGTTGCCGAGTACAGGCAGGGCGGCGGAACTATCGAAGATGTCCTAGACGTCAAGGTGGAAATACCGATCGATGCCCACGTTCCGCATGAGTACGTGGCAGAGGAGCGCTTGCGGCTCGAGGCCTACAAACGACTCGCGGCCGCGAGCACGGACGAGGAGGTCGATGCTGTGGCGGAGGAACTCAATGATCGCTATGGCACTTATCCCGAACCGGTTGCCAACCTGCTCGCAGTGGCCCGCTTCCGCATTCATGCCCGTCGCGCCGGAGTGCGGGAAATCGTGGCGCAAGGGTCAATGATTCGATTCACGCCAGTTGAGCTCGCTGATTCACGTGCACTTCGCCTTGCTCGGCTCTACCCAGGCGCGCTGATCAAGCCCGCCACCCGTACGATCCTGGTACCGCGTCCAATGACTGCTCGGGTTGGTGGTCAGCCAGTTCGCGACACCGAGTTGCTCGAGTGGTTGCGCGAGTTGGTTGACTCCGTGCTCCTCGATCAGGTGCACGTTTCATGACTATGAAGGGCTCGTCTGTGACTCGTCGTCTTGCCGTGAGTGCGGCTGTGTTTGCAATCGGCATGCTCCTGAGTGCATGTGGGAGTAACTCGGAGGCGATGCTTGCAGGTGCGGCAAGTGTGGTCGGCACCCAGACTGTTACCGAG
>CAIXFH010000129.1 GCA_903918645.1 uncultured Actinomycetes bacterium
CGAACTCCGCGACGAGCGTGCGCCAGCCGCGCAACCAGCTCGGAAGAAAGCGCGGGCGACGCACGAGGCCGCGGCGGCGGAGGTGCACGAGGGCCGTCAGGTCCTCCAGGGCGATGCGTCCGCTGAGCGAAGGTCGAGTTGGCCTGTTCTCCGGCAAGGTCGGCGTGTTTCGTTCCCAACGCCAGCTCTCACATCCTGACTACGTACTGCTGCCGGATGCTGCCGATGGATCGTCGGTCGATGACGAGACCGTGCTGTCGTACGCGGGCGCATTGATTCCGGTGTATCCGGCCACGGCCGCGATGCCATCGTGGAAGATCACGAGCGCGATGGGGATCGTTATCGATCAACTTCCTGCCGAGCTTGATGACCCGATCCCCTCTACCACTCGCAGCAGGCATGGCCTCGCTGACTTACGGTCGGCGCTGATCGCAATTCATCGGCCCGAGTCGCGCCAGGAAGTCGAGCGCGCTCGCGAGCGATTGCGCTGGGATGAGGCGTTCGTGTTGCAGACAGTGTTGGCGCAACGTCGACTCGCTGCATCTGCACTGCCAGCAACACCGCGTCGTGCGGTGACGGCCGGAGTACTTGAAGCGTTCGAGGCACGCCTGCCCTTTGAACTCACCCAGGGTCAGATTGATGTCGGGCAGGTGGTCGCCGAGGACCTCGCTCGTGAGCACCCGATGCAGCGGTTACTGCAGGGCGAAGTTGGCTCGGGCAAGACCGTGGTAGCACTGCGCGCCATGCTTACTGTGGTCGACTCTGGTGGGCAGGCCGTGTTGCTCGCACCGACCGAAGTCCTTGCAGCACAGCACTTTCGGTCGATCAGCGCGATGCTTGGCCCGCTTGCCGAGCGAGGCATGATCGGAGGTCTCGACATCGGCACGCGCGTCGCATTGCTCACTGGGTCGATGACCGCTGCGCGTCGCAGGCAAGCACTTCTCGACATTGGTGTAGGTGATGCTGGCATCGTCATCGGAACTCACGCCCTACTCGAGGATCGGGTGCAGTTCTTTGACCTCGGACTAGTAGTCGTCGATGAGCAGCACCGATTTGGTGTTGAGCAACGTTCTGCCTTGGCGGCGAAGTCTCGCGACGACACGAGGCCGCACGTGCTGGTGATGACCGCGACCCCAATCCCGCGCACCGTCGCGATGACCGTGTTCGGTGATCTCGAGGTATCCACCTTGTCTGAGTTGCCCAAGGGCCGTGCGCCGATCGTCACACATGTCGTTCCCTCGGCCGAACGTCCTGACTATCTCGACCGTGCTTGGTCTCGGATCGTGGAGGAGGTCGAGGCAGGGCATCAGGCCTACATCGTGGCGCCGCGAATCGGTGGTGAGGCGGCTGCGAAGTCATCCGTTCCCGACGACGACGCCGTCGACTTTCTGCCGTCGGATGCATCCCTGGCTACTGAGCGCCGGCCCCCGCTTGCCGTTCTCGATCTCACTCCGGTGCTGCAAGAAGGCCCGCTAGCTGGAGTTCGAGTCGGGATCCTGCATGGTCGACTCCCGTCCGACGAGAAGGACGACATCATGCGTCGCTTCGCGGCGGGGCCGAAAGCCGTTGATGGGATTGACGTATTGATCGCGACCACGGTGGTCGAGGTTGGCGTTGACGTGCCCAATGCGACCGTGATGGTGGTGATGGATGCCGACCGGTTTGGGGTGTCACAGCTACATCAGTTGCGCGGTCGCATCGGTCGTGGCGGCCACCCGGGGCTGGCTCTGCTGGTCAGCGAGATGCCGCCCGGCTCACCAGCCCGTGAGCGGCTTGATGCAGTTGCGGCCACCCTCGATGGGTTCGAACTTTCGCGCATCGACCTCGAACAGCGTCGCGAGGGCGATGTTCTGGGCGCATCGCAATCGGGGCGCCGTTCCAGCCTGCGCATGCTCGCGGTACTCCGTGACGAGGACGTCATCGCCGCTGCCCGCATCGAAGCCACGGCGGTCGTTGTCGAGGATCCTGAACTCGCCGACTCACCGGCTCTGGCCCGAGCTGTCGCAGCACTTCTCGATCAAGACCGAGCCGACTACCTGGAGAAATCATGACCGATCTCCTGCTGCCCGACGGACGTGTCCTCGATCTGTTCGATACCGGATCAGGCGGGGGAGCGAACTCTGACGTCTTGGTGTTCCACCACGGCACACCTGGTTCCTCCGTGGTCCCACGCGCCTTTGTTTCCGCTGCGCGGGACCGCGGCTTGCGTGTTCTGTCGTGGTCGCGTCCGGGCTCCGCGACCTCCACCCGTCACCCGGGCCGCGATGTGGCTTCGGTCGTAACCGACACCGCCTCAGTGCTTGACCAGTTGGGCATCGAGTCGGCGTGGAACGTCGGCTGGTCAGGAGGTGGCCCGCACACCCTGGCATGCGCGGCCCTACTTCCGGAGCGCATCCGGGGTACGGCCTCGTTGGCTGGGGTAGCTCCTTACGTCGAGTCGCTTGGCACGCTCGAGTGGTTCGCGGGCATGGGGCAGGACAACCTCGATGAGTTCGGGGCCCCCCTTGAGAGTGAACCGGCAGTGCGTGCCTACCTTGAAGCGCAGCGACCGGGATTGGTCAACATCAGCGCGCACGAGATCATCGGCGGGATGGAGTCACTTTTGCCCGCTGTGGATCGCGCCTTTTGCACTGACGAGTTCGGCGAAGACTTGGCCGCGAGCTTCCGGCGGGCTGTCCAGGTAGGTGTCGACGGCTGGCTCGACGACGATCTGGCCTTTGCCAAGCCCTGGGGATTTGAGTTGTCCGCGATCAGCGGGCCGGTTGCGATTTGGCAGGGCTCGGAAGACTTGATGGTGCCGTTCTCGCACGGAGTTTGGCTCAGTACCGCGATACCCAACTCTCGGGCCTTCCTGCTCCAAGGCGAGGGTCATCTGTCGGTGGCTCTTGGCGACCTAGTGGCGATTCTTGACGATCTGCTCACGCATGAGGCCAGCTAGTAGGTAGACGCTGGACCTTTGGCCCCTGCGCCCTACCATCGGCACATGGTGCAGACGACGCGACTAAGCGCGCGGCACTGCACTGCCTGTGAGTTACCGACATGACCAGGATCGTGGCGGGCGTGGCACGCGGGCGACGACTATCTGTTCCACCTGCTGGCACCAGGCCAACCGCTGATCGAGTTCGTGAGGCGATGTTCTCAACCTGGGAGAGCAGGCTCACCGGGCTATCCGGGTTGCGGGTGGCCGACCTTTTCGCAGGTTCGGGCGCAGTCGGTCTTGAGGCACTGTCGCGCGGCGCTGAGCTGGCGATTCTCGTTGAGTCCGATCGGCGCGCTGCCGCCGTGATCGCGACCAATATCGATGCTGTGGGACTTCCCGGGGCAGTACTCGTTGTGTCCGACGTTGTCCGACTTGTCGGTGCGCCGCCGCCTGCGCAGGTCGGCGGCCCGCTCGATTTGGTGTTCCTTGATCCACCATATGAACTCGCTGATGACGTGGTCGAATCGGTCCTTACTGGGCTTGTTGAGCACGGCTGGCTAGTCGACGGCGCACGGGTTGTGGTCGAGAGATCCCGCCGTGGTTCGGGCTTTCGGTGGCCCGACGACTTCGAACCCGCGCGCGATCGTCAGTACGGCGACACAATGATTCGTACTGCACTTTGGTACCGTCGCGAGTCCTGATATGGCGTCGACCCTCCGAGGAGGTCGTGGTATGCGTAAGGCAGTTTGCCCCGGTTCGTACGATCCAGTCACCAACGGACATCTAGACGTCTTCGTCCGTGCCGCGGCCGTCTTTGATCAAGTCGTCGTTGCTGTGCTCATCAACAAGACCAAGAGCAGTCTGTTCACGGTCGACGAACGTATCGAGATGCTGCGCGAGGTCGTGGCGCCGTACCCCAATGTGGTCGTGGATTCCTTTCACGGGCTGCTTGTCGATTACTGCAAGACCAACGACATCCCAGCGATCGTCAAAGGCCTTCGCGCCGTCAGCGACTTTGATTACGAACTGCAGATGGCCCAGATGAACCATCGGCTTGCCGGTGTCGAGACCTTCTTCATCAGCACCAATCCGCTGTACAGCTACCTGTCGTCGAGTCTGATTAAGGAGATCGCCACGTATGGTGGCGACATCACCGGGCTTACCCCAGAGTCAGTTCGCACGCGTCTCTACGAGCGAGTGGCTGAGCGCGAGCACTAGCACCAGCACCAGCACCAGCACCAGCACTGACAGGCCATGGCGCGCAGACCACATTCGGTGGCATCGTTCACCTCGAACGCTGGCCCAGTGGCCAGGTACGACGACAGGCTGAGCGCCGACCGGCGCCAACCCGAAGAACGACCGAAGGAATGACCGTGGACGTCCACGACAAGCTCGACGATCTCTCCACTCTTGTCGAGAGTGCGCGCGCGCTTCCGATGTCGGCATCGTGCGTGGTCAACAGGGCTCAGGTCCTTGACCTACTCGATGAGGCCCGCTCGATGCTGCCAGAGTCCTTGGCTCAGGCCGATGGCTTGCTCGCCGACCGTGAGGTCATCGTTGAGCAGGCACGTCAGGAGGCCGGGGACATCATCGCGCGAGCGCAGCAGGAGGCTCTCGCTCTGGTGAGTCGGGAAGAGGTGTACCGCGCCGCCCTAGTTGAGGCCGAGGCGGTGCTTGTTGAGGCCGAAAGTGAGGCCGAGCGTATGCGCCGCGAGACCGATGACTACGTCGATGCGAAGCTGGCCAACTTCGAGGTTGCGCTGCACAAGACCATCACGGCGGTCCAGAAGGGTCGCGACAAGATCCACGGTCGACACGAGTACGACGAACTCAGTTCAGGCGAGGATTACCCGCTTCCCGGCTGAGGTTGCGCCGTAGTGGGCACCTCAATGGACGCTCTAGTGGGCACCTCAGTTGGATCGCGCGAGATTCACGGTTTGGGGTCCGGGGCGGCTCTCGGCTACTCTTGCGTGTCGGTCGAACTCAGGCTGTATTCACCGCGACTTGCACTGGAAGGCGACTCTGAACCCGCTCGACCCCCATTCCCCACTCGTGCTCGACACGCGTGAACTGGGACGACGTGCGGGGTCGATGAATCAGGTGTCGCTCACCGTGCCAGCTCCGGCGGGTATGGGCATCATGTCGATCGGTGTTCCGGAAGGCTCGGGAATTGAGATGGATCTTCGTCTCGAGTCCGTGGTTGAAGGGGTTCTGGTAACGGGAACGGCTCTGGTGCAACTCGCTGGAGAGTGCAGCCGTTGCTTGGATCCGATCACAGATGAACTCGATGTGGATCTGCAAGAGCTGTACCGGTACGAGACCACCGATGCCCACGGGCGCCCCACTGGTGCGATCGAACAGGACGTCGACGATGATGACCAGTACATGTTCGGGGACTTTCTAGACCTCGAGCCCGTACTGCGCGATGCGGTAGTGATCGAGTTGCCGCTAGCACCTGTGTGTCGGGACGACTGTCTCGGGTTGTGCTCAGAATGTGGGTACCGCCTTGACGACGACCCGAACCACAGTCACGACGTGATCGACCCCCGGTGGGCCGCACTTGGCACACTGGGCCTTGCCGAACCGGGATCGACCGGTCCGACCGAAGACGAGAAGGAAGAGGGCTAAGACCGCCATGGCCGTCCCGAAGCGGAAGACCTCACGAAGCAATACCCGCCACCGCCGTTCGCAGTGGAAGGCCAAGTTGCCCCAGATCAACAAGGTCGTGCGTAACGGTCGCGTTGAATTTGTGGTGCCTCACCGCGTCAACGCCGATGGTGAGTACAACGGCCGCCAGGTCATCGACGTCTGAGTCCTTCGACTCACGAGCGCGAAGCCAACTCACCGGGAGGTGTCCCGATGAATGCGATCTCGTCCAGCCGCGCTGACCTCATGTCCCGACTCGGGGTATCGGTCGATCCGGCTCTGTTTGAGCGGGCGCTCACCCATCGTTCTTTCGCGTACGAGAACGGTGGCGTCCCCACCAACGAACGCCTTGAGTTCCTCGGCGATTCGGTACTCGGCCTAGTTGTCACCGACACCCTGTATCGCGCACACCCGGATCTGGCTGAGGGTCAACTCGCCAAACTCCGCGCAGCCGTAGTCAATTCCAAGGCCCTCGCCGGTATTGCTCGCGATCTTGATGTTGGGGCTCATCTCCTGCTTGGTCGCGGTGAGGAGACCACCGGCGGGCGCGACAAGTCCTCGATCGTCGCCGACACTGTCGAGGCGTTGATCGGTGCGGTGTACCTCGATCAAGGTTTGGCGATCGCCACCGAACTCATTCACCGGCTCTTCGACCCGCTCATCGCTGAAGCAGCCGACCTAGGCGCCGGACTCGACTGGAAGACCTCGCTGCAGGAACTCTGCGCTGCTAACAGTCTTGGAGTGCCTGAGTACGTCATCGTCGACAGCGGTCCGGACCACCAGAAGGCCTTTCAGGCCCGGGTTCGGGTCGGCGATTCGCTATATGGCGATGGTCGCGGCGGCAGCAAGAAGGAAGCCGAGCAGCAGGCGGCATCGACCGCTTACGCCGAACTCGTCGCGCACTCAACTGTGGCCGTCGAGATCGACTAGTGCCCGAACTGCCCGAGGTCGAAGTGGTCCGTCGCGGCCTCGACCGTTTCGTCACTGGACGCACCATCGAATCGGCGCAGGTGCTACATCCCCGAGCAGCACGTCGACACTCCGCCGGTTCGGCTGACCTGCAGTCACGTCTAGCGGGCCGAACCATCGTGACCGTTAGTAGGCGCGGTAAGTACCTGTGGTTCGCCCTTGATGGCCGTGAGTCTGCACTCGTGGCTCACCTGGGTATGAGCGGCCAATTGCTTGTGCAACCAGGGGTGGCGTCAGACGAGACCCACCTGCGTGCACGCTTCATCTTCACCGATCGTGGACGCGAACTTCGTTTCGTCGATCAGCGCACCTTCGGCGGTATTGCCCTCGATCCACTTGTCAGCGATGGATCGGGGGGATCGGTGCCCGTCACGGTGGCGCACATTGCTCGAGATCCACTCGACCCTGAGTTCGACGATGCATTGTGGGTGCGTCGACTTCGAGGTAAGACCACCGGTCTTAAGCGTGCACTTCTCGATCAAACTTTGATTTCGGGCATTGGCAACATCTATGCCGATGAGGCGTTATGGCGCGCCCGGTTGCACTGGGCACAGCCCACCGACGAGTTGGCAGCGCCCAAGGCGCTGGTCCTGCTTACCGAAGTGCGTGCGGTGATGAACGAAGCACTTGCGCAGGGCGGCACCTCCTTTGACGCGCTGTACGTCAACGTCAATGGTGAGTCGGGCTACTTCGACCGCTCGTTGGCTGCCTACGGTCAACAGGACCGACCCTGCTCGCGCTGTGGTCGACCAATCGTGCGCGAGGCCTTTATGAATCGATCATCTTTTAGGTGCCCGCATTGTCAGCGTGCGCCCCGAAATCCGCGCACATGAGTGTTGAGCCGGTTCGACTGACCGCCTGGGTCCACGGAAGTGTTCAAGGAGTCGGATTTCGCTGGTGGACCCGGTCACGCGCGCTCGAACTCGGGTTAACGGGCTGGGCAAGAAACCTTGACGACGGCCGGGTTGAGGTCCTCGCTGAAGGTGCTCGGGATGCGCTGGAAGCCCTGCTCGCTGCTCTGCATGCGACCGACACACCAGGTCGAGTTGACGGCGTGGTCGAGCAGTGGGGTGTTGCCCGCGGGCTCACCGGTTTCCGCGAGCGCTGATTCCGCGAGCGCTGATTCCGCGAGCGCTGATTCCGCGAGCGCTGATTCTGCGAGCGCTGATTCTGCGAGCGCTGAATGAACCGAGGGCGAACCGCCGCCGACCCGCTCGATTTTGGGCTGATGATCGGATTGACTCCACGCCGAAACCGCTGTCAGGCTTGTCTCTGACAGCCCGATGGCCGTCCGTCCCCCACGCTTACCGCCCCATCTGGGGCCTGGCCCGATCTGCGGGCCAGCGCTGTGGCACGAGCCAGTTGCTGAGCAGCTGGGGATTAGGGGGTTAAGGGAGATGTCGAAGGCGATTTTCGGCCACATCGGTGGTGGCGCTGAGTCTTTACTGGCGGCTGAGGTAGTTCGGCTACGGCGTCGAGTACGTGAACTCGAGAGCTTGGTCGAGCACAGTGAGGCGGGGCAGTTGACCTCGAAGGGGGTCAGCATCGTCGACTCGGATCCAGTCGACGTCCGGCTGCTTGGCGCGTCCGCGCCTGCTGTGGCCTAGGGGCCCAAATCGGCTTGTGCGACTTGCGCCCGAGGGTGGGCGCGACGGGGCGGTGCGCAGAGGTAGGGTGAAGTCCTTCCCCATGACCCCCTGACGCCTATGCGCCTGGAGCATCACGCGTGCACCTGAAAAGCCTGACCCTGAGGGGCTTCAAGTCCTTCGCGTCGTCGACGACTCTGCACTTCGAGCCCGGGATCACCTGCGTGGTGGGTCCCAACGGTTCGGGCAAGTCCAATGTTGTCGACGCCATCGCGTGGGTCATGGGTGAACAGGGCGCCAAGAGCCTGCGCGGCGGCAAGATGGAAGACGTTATTTTCGCTGGTACATCGGGTCGTCCGCCTTTGGGTCGGGCCGAAGTAATCCTGACTATCGACAACGCTGATGGCGCCTTGCCGATCGAGTATTCCGAGGTCACCATCTCGCGGACCATGTTCCGCAACGGTGGATCCGAGTATGCGATCAACGGCGCCCCGAGCCGGTTGCTCGACGTGCAGGAATTGCTGTCGGACTCGGGTATCGGCCGGGAGATGCACGTCATCGTGGGCCAAGGTCAACTCGATGCGATCTTGTCGGCCTCGCCCGAAGACCGGCGTGGTTTCGTCGAAGAGGCAGCGGGCGTTCTCAAGCATCGCAAGCGCAAAGAGAAGGCGCTGCGCAAACTCGACGCGATGCAAAACAATCTGACTCGGCTCCAAGACCTCACCTCTGAGTTGCGTCGCCAACTCAAGCCGCTCGGTCGCCAGGCTGAGGTCGCGCGCCGCGCCGCCGTGATCCAAGCCGATCTCCGGGATTCACGCCTTCGGCTGATGGCCGATGACCTCATCACCTTGCGCGACACCATCGATCAAGAGGTCGCCGACGAGACTGCACTGCGCGATCGCAGATCTGGGGTCGAGACCGAGCTTGCCAGTGCTCAGGCGCGTGAGTCTGTGCTCGATGCCGAGATGACCGGCGAGGCTCCGGTGCTAGCACGCGCACAGGAAACTTGGTTCCGGTTGTCGAGTTTGCGCGAGCGAGTTCGCGGCACCGCTGCTCTGGCTGCCGAGCGGGCCCGACACCTTCAGCCCGAGCCGGAAGAGGAGCGTCGTGGTCGCGCACCCGAAGAGCTCGAGGCAGACGCCGTCCAGGTGCGCGCCGAGGAAGGTGAGCTCGGCCGTACGGTCACAGATGACCGCCAGGCGCTCGCCGTCGCGGTTACCGGTCGTGCCCAGGCCGAAGGCGCTCACGCGGGGGAGGAGCAGCGGCTCACCGCGCTCGTCCGCGCAGCAGCCGATCGTCGCGAGGGTCTGGTTCGGCTTACCGGACAGGTCCATGGCGCAACCTCTCGCCTCGAAGCCCGTACGGCTGAGGTCGAGCGGTTGTCGGCCCAGATCGCAGAGGCACGGGCACGCGCCGACAAGGCAACGGCAGATTTCCACGCACTTGAGACTCAGGTCGCTGGCCTCGACGAGGGCGAGGTAGGGCTCGACGCTGAGCATGATGATGCGTCCAACGAACTAGCCATTGCTGAGAATCGAGTCTCGGCGCTGCGGCTCGAAGAGCAGGAGTTCGAGCGGGAACGTCACGCACTCACCGCTCGGGTCGAGGCTCTGGAGATCGGTCTCTCGCGTAAGGACGGCGGAGCAGCGGTACTGGCAGCCGGTGAGCGGCTCTCGGGTGTGCTCGGCACGGTAGCGGCCCTTGTCCGGGTCAAGGCCGGTTACGAGGGCGCGATCTCTGCGGCCCTGGGTCCGTTGGCAGACGCGGTGGCCGTTGGCTCGGTATCGCGTGCGGTCGATGCTGTGACCCTGCTCAAGAGTGATGACGCAGGCCGGGCGTCGATGCTCGTCGGCGGCGCGCGTACGCCGGATCGTTCGACTTGGCCGCAGTTGCCGCCAGGTATCGAGTGGGCCATCGATTTGGTCACTGTCCCCGACGAGTTGCGTGGCGCAATTTCCACAGCGCTCGCCCGGGTAGCGGTCGTGCAGGATCTTGAAACCGCACAAGCTTTGGTTGCCGTGCACGATGTCGTCGCGGTTACCCGCGAAGGTGACGTTCTCGGTCCTGGAATCGCGCACGGTGGTTCGGCGAGCGTGCCCTCGTTGCTCGAGGTGCAGGCGGCTGTTGACGAGGCGCGCGAACGTCTTGGCGCGGTTACCCATCGATGTGAGCGTGTTCGCTTCGAACTTTCTCGTGCGCACGAGGTTGCCGCTGTCGCGCAGCAGCGACTCGATGCCACATTGGTTCGACTCCATGAATCCGATGCCCGGATGGCTGCCGTCGCCGAGCAACTTGGTCAGTTCGGTTCGGTGGCACGGTCGGCATCTGGTGAAGCCGATCGCCTTGCGGCCGCAATCGCGTCTGCCACGACTGCTCGCGACGCTGATCAAGCCACCTTCGACGAGTTATCCGCTCGGCTTGCCGCGGCCGAGGTGGCACCTGATGACGGCGAACCTTCGACCGTGGAGCGTGATCGCCTTGCGGCAGAAGCGATTCAGGCCCGGCAGCTCGAGGTCGATGCCCGACTTGCGGTGCGCACGGGTGAGGAGCGTTTGCGCGCCCTCGCCGATCGCGCAGAGCAACTCGAGCGGGCAGCGATCTCCGAGCGTGCCGCTCGGGCTCGTCAGATTGAGCGACGCGCGGCACGCGAGCGAGCTGCCGCTACCGCGACCGCAGTGCACGCCGGTGCTGTAGCCACCCTTGCCCGGCTTGAGGTATCGGTTGCGGTTTCGTCGAGCGAGCGCGATGCGGCCGAGCAGGCTCGAACGGTGCGCGACGCCGAGTTGCACTCGCTTCGCGCACGCACCCGCGAACTTCAAAGTGAACTCGAGTCGCTCACGTCGTCTGTGCATCGCGATGAGATCGCGCGTGCCGAGCAGCGGCTTCGGATTGAGTCTCTCGAGTCCAAGGCTATGGAGGAGTTCGGCGTCGATTCCGAAACGTTGCTGACCGAGTATTCGCCCGACATCGAGGTGCCACCGTCAGCGGCGGCGCCTGGTGATGAGATTGACCCGAACGCGCCCGAACCGCAGCCTTACCCCTACGTCCGCGAGGAGCAGGAGAAGCGGCTGCGCCTGGCTGAGCGTTCGCTTAGTGTACTTGGCAAGGTGAATCCCCTTGCGCTGGAAGAGTTCTCAGCCCTAGAAGAGCGGCACCGGTTCCTCAACGAGCAGTTGGATGACCTCAAACGCTCGCGCACTGATCTCCTCGACATCATCAAGGATGTCGACGAGCGGGTGCAGCAGGTGTTCTCCGAGGCCTACGCAGATGTCGAGCGTGAGTTCGAGCGCATCTTCGGCCGGTTGTTCCCCGGCGGCGAAGGCCGACTCATCCTCACCGACCCGTCCGACCTGCTGACTACAGGTATCGAGGTCGAAGCCCGTCCTCCAGGCAAGAAGGTCAAGCGGCTCTCGCTGCTGTCCGGTGGCGAGCGGTCGCTCACTGCGATCGCTTTCCTGGTGGCGCTTTTCAAGGCGCGCCCAAGTCCGTTCTACATCATGGATGAGGTTGAGGCAGCACTCGACGATGTCAACCTTGGCCGGCTTCTTGAGATCTTGGCCGAGCTGCGCGAAGACTCTCAGCTGCTGATCATCACGCACCAAAAGCGCACCATGGAGATCGCCGACGCGTTGTACGGCGTTGCCATGCGAGGCGATGGCGTCACCACGGTGATCGGGCAACGATTGCGGCAAGACGGTGGCGAGGTCGACATCACTGAGGCAGCGTTGCCGGCGTAGGGCACACTCGTCTGAGCGCTAGCACTAGCGCTGGCACGAGTACTGGCATGACTCTGCTGCGCCGGGGTCGACACCGAGGGGAGAATCGCACACATGAGCAATCTGCTTGAGTACGTCCTCATCGGTGTTGGCATCCTGGCTGCCATCGTTGTCGTCGTTGGCCTGGCCCGACGGGCGAAGGCTCGCGAGTTGGGTCCGTCGACTCGCGAGGTCATTTCACCGTCGGCCCCGAGCACGGTTCGACCCGATCAGGTCGAACCGCCACTAGACCAAGTTCAGGCACCCGAACCTACGGCTGGTCGGCTCGAGCGCCTTCGGTCGCGCTTGGCACGGTCGAATTCTGCTCTCGGGCAAGGACTTTTGGCGTTGCTTGTTCGAGATCGACTCGATGCCCAGACTTGGGACGAGGTGGAGGAGACTCTGCTCGCCTCCGATCTTGGGGTCGGCCCCACCCAGGAACTTCTTGCCGCACTAAAGCGACGCACGATGGCGGAGGGGGTCAGCGACGCTGCCAGTGCGCGGGCGCTGCTTCGCGCCGAGTTGCTGGCGCTGGTCGATCCGACCATGGATCGTCGTCTCGCCACTCATACCGACGAGAATCGTCCGGCCGTTGTGCTGGTTGTCGGCGTCAATGGCACGGGCAAGACCACCACCACCGGAAAGCTTGCTCGGGTGCTCGTCGCCGATGGTCGCACGGTGGTCCTCGGAGCAGCCGACACCTTCCGAGCGGCAGCTGCGCTGCAGTTGCAGACCTGGGGTGGCCGAGTGGGCGCTCAGGTGATCACTGGAGCCGAGGGCGCCGATCCTGCTGCCGTCGCGTTCGATGCGGTTCGAGCGGGCGTCGAGGCCGGGGCCGACGTCGTGCTGATCGACACCGCTGGGCGGCTGCACACCAAGACTGGGTTGATGGACGAACTCGGCAAGGTGAAACGCGTGGTCGAGAAGCAGGCCCCAGTAGACGAGGTGCTGCTTGTTCTCGACGCGACTACGGGCCAGAACGGCCTTCGGCAAGCACAGGTTTTCAGCGAGGTCGTGCAGATCACTGGGATTGTTCTCACCAAGCTCGACGGCACTGCCAAGGGTGGAATTGTCGTTGCGGTGCAGCGAGAATTGGGCGTACCCGTGAAGCTCGTCGGGCTCGGTGAAGGCGCCGATGATCTTGCTCCATTCGACCCAGAGGCCTTTGTCGACGCCCTGCTGGACTAGTGCGGCAGGGCGCTAGAGGTCTGGTTCGCTCCGGCGCTAGTGCGACACATACTCGTAACACAACGCGCCACATCGTCACCCCGCTGAAACACCGGTGGCCCGGTAGCGCAACACGGTTCGGCTGGAATTCCCTTACTTCGACGCAGCGACGCGTGAGGTGCTCTAGCGGGCGCCCATCGTGTCGCTGTCGTCATTTCTCGAGGGGATTGGTGGCGATGGAACTATCTGCGGGCGATACAGCTTGGGTGTTAGCCAGCACTGCATTGGTGCTGTTGATGACGCCGGGCTTGGCACTGTTTTACGGCGGCATGACTCGTGCCAAGAGCACGCTGAACATGATGATGATGTCGTTCGCTTCGATCGCGATTGTGAGCGTGCTCTGGGTTCTCTACGGATTCTCCCTCGCATTCGGCAACTCTGGCAGTGCCTTCTATGGCGCATTCGATCTTTCCGGCCTGGGTTCTGCGGTTGGCCAACTCACCAACAACGGTGGGATCTATGGGATCCCGTTGCTCGCATTCGCTGGCTTCCAACTCATGTTCGCCGTGATTACGCCAGCGCTGATCAGTGGCGCAATCGCCGACCGTGCTCGGTTCGCGACATGGTGTGTCTTTGTTGGTCTTTGGGTCACCATCGTGTACTTCCCTGTGGCGCACTGGGTCTTCGACTTCGGTGACAAGGACGCGGCTGGCAACATCACCGGCGCTGGATGGCTTGCTGCCAGAGGGGTTCTGGACTTTGCCGGCGGTACCGCGGTGCACATCAACGCAGGTGCTGCAGGTCTAGCGCTTGCTCTCGTACTTGGTCGGCGCGCAGGCTTCAAGAAGAACCCGATGCGCCCGCACAGCCTCCCCTTGGTACTGCTCGGGGCTGGGTTGCTGTGGTTTGGCTGGTTCGGCTTTAACGCCGGTTCCGCCCTTGGCGCCAACGACACAGCCGCACTTGCGTTGATGAACACCCAGGTTGCCACGGCCGCGGCGATGGGCGGCTGGCTACTCGTCGAGAAGATCCGCGACGGCCACCCGACAAGCCTTGGCGCCGCATCAGGCGCTGTGGCTGGCCTGGTGGCGATCACTCCGGCCTGTGCATTCGTAGCGCCTTGGGCAGCAGTAGTGCTTGGCGTCCTCGCCGGCATTGTCTGCTCGCTAGCGGTCGGCCTGAAGTACAAGCTCAACTACGACGATTCCCTTGATGTCGTCGGGGTGCACCTTGTCGGTGGAATTGTCGGGTGCCTGTTCATCGGATTCTTCAGCACCACAGCGGTTAACTCGTTTGGGGCCAACGGCATCTTCTACGGTGGTGGTGCTGAGCTTTTGGGTAAGCAGGCACTCGCCGTGATCGCGGTGATCTCCTACTCGTTCATCGTCACTTACCTGCTCGGACTGCTGCTCGAGAAGACCATGGGCTTTAGGGTCGAGCGAGATGCCGAACTCGAGGGCATCGATCTGGCCGAGCACGCCGAAACTGCCTATGAGCTCGAAGGCGTGTCCGGCGGCGGCTTCGGGGGCTCGCCAGCACTGACCAAGACCAAGACTTCGGTTCGCTCAGATGAGGAGGTATCGGCATGAGGCTCGTGACCGCGATCATTAAGCCGTTCAAGCTTGACGATGTGAAGTCAGCGCTTGAAGCGTATGGAGTCCAGGGGATGACGGTCTCTGAGGCGAGCGGCTATGGCCGTCAGCGCGGGCACACTGAGGTGTACCGCGGCGCCGAGTACACCGTCGATCTTGTTCCCAAGGTGCGACTCGAGGTCTTGGTCGAAGACCACGACGCAGATGCAGTCGTGGATGTCATCGTGAAGTCCGCGCATACCGGCCGCATCGGTGACGGCAAAGTGTGGGTCGTCCCGGTCGACAGTGTCGCCAGGGTGCGCACTGGCGAGCGCGGACCGGAAGCCCTCTGAACTCGCGGGGGAGTAGTACAGCCATGTCTGGAATCGTTGAGAAGGCTTCTCGTCACTACGGTGAGGCGAGGTCAGCGGCGCTGGGCGACGCGGCCCTCACCGGCCCCGATCGGCGGCAAACCTTGACCGCACTCACCGACGAGTGGATGCGGGCTTTGTTCGCCGATTCCGGAGCTGGCCAGATCGGTGCCGCCTTGGTAGCAGTGGGTGGTTATGGACGAGGCGACCTTGCTCCGGGCAGCGACCTTGATGTTGTTCTTGTCCATCCGACCAGCGCATCGAGTGCTGAGGTCACCAAGGTCGTCGACCGACTGTGGTACCCGGTCTGGGATTCGGGTATCAAGCTCGATCATGCTGTGAGATCGCCGGCGGACGCTCGTCGTCTGGCCGCTGCCGATCTCAAGGTGGTACTCGGGCTGCTCGACGCCCGCACTGTCGCCGGCGACGACTCCCTGACCAGGGGGGTCCGAGAATCGATCCTTGGCGATTGGAGGGGATTGGCGAGTCGTCGTCTGGCTGAACTTCATGAACTCGTCATCGAGCGAACGGCTCGATCCGGTGAACTTGCGCACCTGCTTGAACCCGATCTCAAAGACAGTTATGGCGGACTTCGCGACATCGTGTCGCTACGTGCCGTGGCAGCATCGTGGGTCACCGACTCTCCGGTTGCTGCACTGGCCGCACATCGAGATTTCCTACTCGACGTCCGCGACGCCTTGCACCTCGAGACTGGTCGGGCCACCGACATCTTGTTAGCGCAGGAACGAGATGCTGTTGCGCTGCGACTTGATCAGGGGGGCGAGGACCCGGCAGATACCCTGTTGCGCAACGTTTCTGCTGCGGGTCGCGCTGTAGCGTACGCGGCCGACACGACCTGGCATCGGGTCGAGCGAGTCACTCGACGTTCTAGCTTTCGGGGTGGATTGGCGGCGACGACCCGTCGGTTGCGTCCCGTCCGAGCTGAGCGCGCACCGCTAGCCGAAGGTGTCGTCGTGCAGGACGGAGAGGTAGTGCTCGCCGCCGATGCCCGACCCGAGCGTGATCCAGTGTTGGTCCTTCGAGCCGCGGCAGCAGCAGCCCAGGCTGGCCTTCGACTCGCGCCACATGCCGTTGAGCGACTCGCACGTGACAGTGCGCCGATGCCCGAGCCTTGGCCGGCCACGGCTCGCGATGCCTTGGTATCGCTGCTGGGAGCCGGGCGCCCTGCCGTTCCCGTGTGGGAGGCACTCGACCATGCCGACGTGTGGAGCCGCCTGATACCCGAATGGTCGGTCGTGCGCAGCGCCCCGCAGCACAATCCGGTTCACCGCTTCACTGTCGATCGTCATCTTGTAGAGGCTGCGATTTCTGCGGTGCCCCACGCCCGCCGTGTCGAGCGCCCTGACCTGTTGCTCGTCGGCGCCCTACTGCACGACATTGGCAAGGGGCGGCCCGGTGATCACACTGAGGTGGGCATGGCTCTGGTCGCTGACATCGCACCTCGCCTCGGCTACTCGGCTGCCGACTCAGAAGTCCTCGTCGCCCTTGTCGCCTACCACTTGCTGCTGCCCGATACCGCCACCCGTCGTGATCTTGATGACCCCGCAACTGTTGCAGCTGTGGCCGCTGCCGTCGGCTCCGAGGCGGTCCTGGATTTGCTGCACGCGCTGACTGAAGCCGACGCGGCGGCCACCGGTCCTGCGGCGTGGAGTGACTGGAAGAAGGGTCTGATCGACGACCTGGTCGCACGCTCTCGTGCTGTGTTGGCTGGGCGCGCGGCGGTTGCGCCGACGAAGACGTCAGCCGCTGAAGCCCAACTGGCACAAGCGGTTCGGGCGGCCTCAGGTGATGGGGTAGTTGTCTTCGCCGATTACGGCGACCAGCCCGAAGCCAGCGGAGTATCGACCATCACGGTGGCCGCGCCGGATCAGGCAGGCCTACTGTCGACGGTCGCAGGTGTGCTGTCCTTGCACCGCCTCCAAGTACGAGCGGCTCAGGTCGACACCGTCACCACTCCGCAGGATGAGCAGCGCGCAATCCAGGTCTGGACCGTCACACCCGCGTTCGGAGAGCCACCCCCGATAGATCGGGTCCGCGAGGACATCGCCCGCGCGATCGCCGGCAGCCTTGATGTCGCGGCTCGTCTCGATGCCCGCGAGCAGGCATATCCGGCACCGATCGGAATCGCCGCGCCGCGAGTTGAGGTCATCGCGCAAGCGAGTGATCGGGCCACCGTTCTGGAAGTTCGTGCCCATGACGCGCCCGGCCTGCTGCATCGGATCACTCGTGCGATCGCCTCCGCTGATGTCACCATCACAGCCGCGCGAGTGGCGACATTGGGCTCAGAAGTTGTCGACGTCTTCTACCTCGTCGACCAGGAGGGTGCTGAGTTGACACCCGAGCGATCCGCTGGCCTGGTCACCGCGGTTCTCGGCGCCCTGGGTTAAGGCGCCTTGGGGTAACTCGTTCCCGGGTTTGGATGGGGTCCAACGGGCTTGGAGTAGCAGGTGTTCACCATCGAAGGTCGTCGCCCGGTTACCCTTGGGACTGCGTCGTCCCCGGCGCACGCGAAGCCGTCGCGACCTGGCGGTTCGCGCTCGCACCTTTCGTGACGGGATGCTCGTTGTTCACCTCGCTCTCTGACCGCTTGGCTGCCACCTTCAAGAACCTTCGTGGCAAGGGCCGCCTCACCGAGGCCGATGTCGATGCCACGGTGCGTGAGATCCGCACGGCCCTGCTTGAGGCCGACGTCGCACTTCCAGTTGTGCGTGAGTTCACCGCCCGCGTGCGTGAGCGCGCGCTCGGTGCTGAGGTCAGCAAGGCGCTGAATCCGGCACAGCAGATCGTCAAGATCGTGCACGAGGAACTTGTCGGCATCCTCGGTGGGCAGACTCGTCGGCTGCGGCTGGCCAAGAACCCGCCCACGGTGATTCTTCTCGCGGGCCTTCAGGGCGCGGGTAAGACCACCCTCGCGGGGAAGTTGGCCCAGCATCTGCGTGAGGCCGGGCATCAGCCGCTCTTGGTCGCCGCTGACTTGCAGCGACCCAATGCCGTTGATCAGTTGATGGTTATTGCCGAGCGCGCGGGGGTGGCGATCCATGCTCCCGAGCCAGGAAACGGCGTCGGCGATCCCGTGGCGGTCGCGCGCGGTGGTGTTGAGTTCGCCAAGGCCAAGCAGTACGACGTCGTCATCGTCGATACGGCAGGCCGGTTGGCGATCGACTCCGAACTTATGGATCAACTCCGGCAAGTTCGCGATGCCGTGCAGCCGGATGAAACGTTGCTGGTAGTTGACGCGATGATCGGCCAGGACGCTGTGCAGACCGCTGTGGCGTTCGATGAATCGGTCGGTATCGACGGTGTGGTGCTGTCCAAACTTGATGGCGATGCTCGCGGTGGTGCGGCCCTGTCGGTCGTGACAGTCACCGGCAAGCCGATCCTGTTCGCATCGGTCGGCGAGAAGATGTCAGATCTCGAGACCTTCCATCCCGACCGGATGGCTTCGCGCATCTTGGACATGGGTGATGTACTCAGCTTGATCGAGAGCGCCGAGAGGGCATTCGATAGCGAGCAAACCGCGCGAATGGCCGGCAAGGTCGCATCGGGCGATGACTTCACGCTCGAGGACTTCCTCGAGCAGATGATGGGCCTGAAGAAGATGGGCTCACTCACCAAAATCCTGGGCATGTTGCCCGGCATGGGCGAGATGAAGGCCCAGATCGAAAACTTCGACGACAACGAACTCGACCGCGTGGCGGCCATCATCCGATCGATGACCCCAGCCGAGCGGGCCGACCACAGCATCTTGAACGGGTCGCGCCGCGCGCGAATCGCCCGAGGCGCTGGAGTTGAGGTCTCGGCGGTGAACCAACTAGTTGATCGGTTCGTCGAGGCTCAGAAGATGATGCGCCAGATGCGCGCTGGTGGCGGTATGCCGGGCATGCCAGGTATGCCAGGGATGGGCGGCGGAAAGCGGGCCAAAGCCAAACAGAAGGCTGCGGTGAAGTCGGGCAAGGGCGCCAAACGCAGTGGCAATCCAGCGAAACGGTCTATCGAGCCACCTCAGGGCCAGCCTCAGAGCCAGCCTCAGCCGCAATCACAGACACCCTCCGGCCTACCTGACCTCAGCGCCCTCAGTGGTCGTGATTCGGCTGCGCTGCAGGCGCAGCTCGGTGAACTGCCGGCGGAGTTCAAAGGCTTGCTCGACGGTCGCTGAGTTACCCGCTGACCGGCCAGATTCGACCGCGATTTCCCGCCTGCGGCCTTCATCTGGCACGATGAGCACGTTGTCCCGACTAATGCCAGCGGCCCTCTAACCGGTTGGCGCTGTCAGGCCCCTCGGGTTCGGTCTCGTTGCACCCCACGCAGCGCAGCCGTCCCACCCCACTCGTTCGAGGAGATACGGCCACGTGGCTGTCAAGATCAAGCTCAAGCGCATGGGCAAAATGCGCAATGCCCAGTACCGAATTGTCATCGCCGACGCGCGCACTAAGCGTGATGGTCGTGCGATCGAGGAGATCGGCGTTTACCAGCCCAAGGAGGAGCCGAGCCTAATTCGGGTCGACTCCGCGCGGGCTCAGTACTGGCTCGGCGTGGGCGCACAGCCCACCGAGGCAGTGGCGGCGATCCTCAAGGTCACTGGCGACTGGCAGAAGTTCAAGGGCCTCCCGGGCGCCGAGGGCACGCTGCGCGTGGCTGAGCCCAAGGTGAGCAAGCAGATCGTGTTCGAGGCAGCCGCACTTGAAGCAGCCAATGAGCCGGTCAAGGCTGCTACGACGCCTAAGAAGAAGGCGGCTCCGGCTGCTGAGGCTCCCGCTGACGCTCCCGCTGACGCTCCCGCTGACGCTCCCGCTGACGCTCCCGCTGACGCTCCCGCTGACGCAGAGGCAGTCGTCGAGGCTGAGGTCGTTGCTGAGGCTCCGGCTGAAGCAGATGCAGTCGTCGACGCTGAGGTAGTTGAGGTAGCCGCTGAGGCTGCCGAGAGCACCGAGGCCTGACATGCTCGAAGACGCGCTCGAGCACTTGGTCAAGGGCATCGTCGATAATCCCGATGACGTTGAGGTGAGTCAGCGCTCGGGCCGTCGTGGTCCGGGCATGACCCTTGAGGTTCGAGTTAATCCCGAAGACATGGGCCGTGTGATCGGCAAGTCCGGTCGCACCGCCACTGCCCTTCGCACTGTGCTTGGCGCATTGACCAACGGCAAGGGCGTCCGGATCGATTTCCTCGATCTGGGCGAGCGCTGATTCACGCCCCGCGCGCGGCCTCATGCGCATAGTCATCGGTCGGATCGGTCGTCCGCATGGCATCAAGGGCGAGGTCACGGTCGAGGTTCGCACCGACAGTCCCGACATCAGGTTCGCACCAGGCGTCGTGCTCCTGACCGAACCTGTTCGAGTATCACCGCTTACGGTTGCAGCCGTCCGCTGGCACAGCGGGCGGCTGTTGCTGTTGGCCGAGGGAGTACATGACCGCACCGGGGCCGAGGCACTGCGCGGCACGATCCTGAGCGCCGATGTCCCCGACGACGACGTGCCAGAGGATCCCGAAGAGTTCTACGACCACCAACTCCGCGGCCTTCGCGTAGTGACGTTGGCGGGCGTTGAGGTAGGCGTGATCGACGATGTGATCCACCTCCCGGCCCAAGACTTGCTGGCTGTGCGACGGGCCGACGGGGTTGAGGTGCTCGTGCCCTTCGTCGCTCAGATTGTCCCGCGGGTCGATCTTGCAGCGGGACTCGTCGAGATCGATCCACCGCCTGGCTTACTCGAGATTCAAGACCCCGACGAGTCCCCGGCTGATGCAGCATCGGCGCCCGGCGCCCCGGCGGATCCGGGGGAGTGACCGTGCGCATTGATGTGATCACGATCTTCCCCGACTACATAGCGCCGCTTGGCTTATCGCTGGTTGGCAAGGCCATCGACGCCGGCACCATTGAGTTGCGGGTGCACGACCTGCGCGCGTTCACTCGCGATCGCCATCACACGGTCGACGACACGCCGTATGGCGGCGGCCCAGGGATGGTCATGAAGCCCGAGCCCTGGGGTGAGGCGCTCGACCAGATCTTGGGCAGCGATCCGATCCAGGCTCGCCCTCGGCTGGTCGTGCCCACCCCGAGTGGACGACCCTTCACCCAATCTGTTGCTCAGGAATATGCGGCCGACGACTGGTTGATCTTTGCCTGCGGGCGTTACGAGGGCATCGACTCACGTGTGGTCGAGCACTATCGCAACTCGACCACGGTCGACGAAGTCAGCGTCGGTGATTACGTCCTCGCCGGTGGTGAGGCGGCGGTGCTAGTGATGGTTGAAGCCGCAGCCCGCTTGCTGCCAGGCGTTTTGGGCAACCCGGTCAGTGTTGTGGATGACTCTTTCGCGCCGGGTGCGATGGAGTCGCTGCTCGAGGGCCCGGTCTACACCAAACCACCGGAATGGCGCGGCCAGCAGGTTCCCGAGATCTTGCTCTCTGGGGATCACGGCAAGATCGCGGCTTGGCGACGTGAGCAGGCAGTGCGACGCACCGCCGCGATGCGGCCTGATCTACTTGAGTAGGTTCGGCCGTGAGTTGGTCGGGCCGTGAGTAGGTTCGGGTCGGGCGATTTCCGCCTGTGCTACGCCCTGTGACACACTGAGCAGGTTCGCGCGACGCGCCCTGTCACAGGGGGGCACCTGCGGTCCATCCCTTAGGGGGCGGCGAACATTCACATTGAGATCCACTCCGCGGTTGACCTGTGACAGTCGCGAGGAGAACACCATGAATACGCTCGATATGGTCGATGCCGCATCGCTCAAGGCGGACCTCCCCAACTTCCGACCAGGTGACACCGTCAAGGTGCACGTGAAGGTCGTCGAAGGTAACCGCTCTCGCATCCAGGTTTTCCAGGGCGTGGTGATCCGCCGCCAGGGTGGTGGAGTTCGCGAAACCTTCACGGTTCGCAAGGTCAGCTTTGGTACCGGTGTCGAGCGCACGTTCCCAGTGCACACGCCCATCGTCGACAAGATCGAGATCGTCACCCGCGGTGACGTCCGTCGCGCCAAGCTGTACTACCTGCGCGACCTGCGCGGCAAGAAGGCCAAGATCAAGGAAAAGCGCGACGCGATCCCCTCGAAGTCCAGTTCGTAACCACGTCGCGTTCCTTACCCGTTCCTCACATGACTACCCGTACCTCTTATGAGGTATGGGTAGTCATGCATTGGGGGCTCGGTACGGTTACTCTCAGTGCATCATGACTGAGCAGACTGACGTGGATGCGATGTCATCAGAGCCAGCCCCTCGGTCTGGCGGTTCGCACGCGAAGCCTCACAAGCGCCGCTCGGAAACTGCCTCCTTCTGGCGCGAGTTGCCTGTTCTGCTGATCGTGGCCTTCGGGTTGGCCTTCCTGGTGAAGACTTTCCTCGCGCAGGCGTTCTATATCCCGTCAGGGTCCATGCAGGACACCTTGGAGATCGGTGATCGAGTCCTGGTCAACAAGGTCGTCTTTCACACCCGTCCAATCCAGCGCGGCGACATCGTGGTCTTCAACGGCGTCGACTCCTTCGCCCCTGAGGTGCACCTAGTGCAACCCAATGGCATCGTGCCTTCGGTGGTGACCTGGTTTGCTCGGGCGATTGGCTTCGCTCCGCCCGATGAGCGCGACTTCGTGAAGCGAGTGATCGGGGTCGGCGGAGATCACGTGGTCTGCTGCGATGTGAAGGGGCAGGTCACCGTCAATGGCGCTGCACTCGAGGAATCGGCCTACCTATTCCCCGAGAACAGTCCAAGCGATGTTCCGTTCAACGTGACAGTGCCAGCTGGCAAGTTATTCGTAATGGGTGATCATCGGGCCGCGAGCAGCGATTCCCGCTCGCATCTGGGCGATCCGGGCGGTGGATTCGTTCCCGTTGATCGAGTGATCGGCCGAGCGTTCGCCATCATCTGGCCGCTTGACAGATCTCAACTGCTGGAGATTCCCCCGACTTTTAGTCAGCCGGCTCTTGCCAAGGCCAGTTCGTGAGCGTCGCCGGCCCGGAGGATCGGGTGGCCGAGCGACGCGATGGCAAAGAGGTATCGCTGGGGCGTGAACTCCTGATCATCATGACCGTCGCACTATTGCTGTCGGTGTTGGTCCGGTCCTTCATCGCCCAAGCGTTCTTCGTGCCCAGCGGTTCGATGGAGGACACGCTGCAGATCCAGGATCGGATCCTGGTGTCGAAGTTATCGACTGAGTTCTCCGGTGTGCAGCGCGGTGAGATTGTGGTGTTCAGCGATCCGTCCGATTGGCTCCCTGAGCCGACCGCACCAACTGGTGTCAGCGGCATGGTCCGCGATGCATTGATGTGGGTAGGGATCCTGCCGTCGGACACGGGCAAGGACCTAGTCAAACGAGTCATCGGCATCGGCGGCGATAACGTCATGTGTTGCGATGTTCAGGAGCGCGTCGTCGTTAATGGCGTGCCACTCAATGAGACGTACCTCAAGCCCGGCGCCGGTACCAACCAGGTTCCGTTCGACATCATCGTGCCGCCCGACCGGATCTTCGTGATGGGTGATAACCGCGGTGATTCCTCTGACTCACGGTTCCACATGACTGAGGCAGAGGGCACGGTTCCGATCAAGAACGTCGTGGGCCGAGTGGTGTGGGTCATCTGGCCGGTCTCGAGTTGGAGCGGCGCGCCGATCCCGTCGATCTTCGAAAATCCTAAGATCGATCAGCAGGCTGGTCCGCACCCCAAGCCCACGAGCACCGCAGGCAGCACGCAACTCCCGAGTGAGTCGCCCGAGGCCTCGGGCGATGGGGCAGTGCCGGAACCGGAAGCGTCCTAGCCAGGTGGTCACCCAGTGGCCAGCGTTCGACGTTGAGCGCACGAGTGTGCGTGTGGTGCTGCTTGATGTGGCGGGGCGAGTGTTGTTACTGCTCACCGCTGACCCAGAGATGCCTGAGGTCGGCCAGTGGTGGGAGTTGCCCGGCGGCGGGGTCGAGGCCGGCGAATCGTTCGCCCAGACCGCAGTGCGTGAGTTGGCCGAGGAGACAGGCTTTGAGTTCGGTCCCGCCGATGTGGGCGAGCCCACCTGGACCCGAGACTCGACGTATCTGCGACGTCATGTGCGTACCTATCAGCACGAGGTCGTCGTCACGGTGCGAAGTGCGCTGGTTGCTCCTGACCCGGCGATCGATGGTCGCACCCAGTCTGAGCTCGAGGAGTACATCGGTCACCGCTGGTGGACCCCAGAAGAGATCAGCGCTGCCGGCGACACTCGGTTCTTTCCAGGCAGCCTCGCCGAGCTTTTGCCTCGTCATCTCGCAGGTGAGGTCATCGATGAGCCGTTCGATCATTGGAACTAGACGTCGGCCTTAGAGTCGGGGGCGTGATGGCTTTCCAGGACGTTGGCGCTGCCAGTTGTGACCAGCCCATGTTGGCCGCCTGATGCTTCGATGAGCGCGGCTCCCTCACTTCGGGTCGAGCGAGAGTTGCTTCGCCGTCCGGGAATCCAATGGCTGGCTTCGGTCGATGAGGTTGGTCGTGGCGCGCTCGGCGGCCCCGTGAGTGTGGGGGTCGTGCTGGTGAACCTGCAGACCCCTTCGGCGCCAGAGGGTGTTCGTGACTCGAAGCTGCTCTCGCCCGCTGCTCGCGCGCGGATGGTCCCGCGCTTGCGCGGCTGGGCCCCGGCCTGGGCGGTTGCGCATGCAAGCGCCGACGAGATCGACGCTGTGGGCATCCTTCGCGCATTGCGTCTTGCGGGCGAGCGCGCATTCGCGCAACTTCCGCATCGTCCCGATCATGTGTTACTCGATGGCAGCTATGACTGGATCACCCGGCCCGAGCCGGCACTGTTCGATGAGGACGGTGCACTGAGTGATCCCGGTGACTGGGCCGAGCCACCGCCGGTGACGGTGCGGGTGAAGGCCGATCTGAGTTGCTCCTCCGTTGCTGCTGCGTCGGTGTTGGCGAAGACCACGAGAGATGCGTTGATGGTCGATCTGGCCGTGGTCTACCCGGAGTACGGCTGGGCCGAGAACAAGGGCTATGCGTCACCGGATCATCTTGCGGCCCTTGAGCGGCTCGGCCCGTGTAGTCAGCATCGTCGTTCGTGGCGCTTGCCCGGTGTCGTGGACACAGCCAGCGGCTGACCAAGTCGATTCGCGCGATATGCCAACGGGGTCCCCGCTGGGTGTGATGAAGTGGATCTGCGGGAGGATGTGCCGACGCTGCCGCGCGGGGATGCATTACGCGTTGACCTCGGCGGAGTCCGAATCGGAGGTGGCAACGTGTCTGCGGAAGACCTCGAACGCTACGAGACAGAGATCGAACTCGGGCTCTATCGCGAATACCGTGATGTAGTCGGCCTGTTCTCCCATGTCGTCGAGACCGAGCGGCGCTTTTACCTCACCAATTCTGTCGACGTCCAAGTGCACACAAGTGGTGGCGGCGATGTCTACTTCGAGGTTCGGATGGCCGATGCCTGGGTCTGGGACATGTACCGCCAGGCTCGCTTCGTGAAGAACGTGCGAGTGCTCACGTTCAAGGACGTCAACGTCGAGGAGCTGAACAAGTCCGACCTCGAGATCCCCGAATAGGCCAACGTGTTTGCCCTCCGCTCTTTGTCGGGGGCATTCTCTGCGCGCGACAGTCGGCAGGCGAGCGAGTCGTCTTCTTGAGCGGTACCGGGCTGCTGGGCTAGCGAACCCACACATGGGGCTGCGGTTCGCGAGCCGTCCCCAGGCTGCAGAGGAGTTCTGGTCTGGGTCAGCCTGATCGGGGTTCGGTGCGCCGTCGGGCGAATCCGCGCCCGGGTCAGGAGCTCGTGGTGAACCAACTTCCAGATGACCTTCGCCAAGTCCGGTTAGAGCGCAGCAGAGCGCAGCAAGCATTGGGCCGGTATGGCGAGTCGGTGGCCGCGCGACATTTGGTCGACGACGGGTTCGTTGTGCTCGAACGCAATTGGCGCTGCCACGACGGCGAGATCGACATCGTTGCTCAAGATGGCGATGTGCTTGTGATCTGCGAGGTGAAGACCCGCAGCAATCTCAACCACGGTTCGCCGTTCGAGGCGATCACCCAGCGCAAGCTCCATCGCCTCGAACGACTGGGCTTCGCGTGGATTCGCGTCCGCGGTATGCGTCCAAAGTCGATGCGCATCGACATTGTGAGCATTGTCCGACCATCGCACGGCCGCACGATCATCGAACATGTTCGAGGTCTGTCATGACTGGCGTCGCGCGCACACGCGGTGTCGTGCTCCTCGGCGTCGACGGATTTGTCATTGGCGTCGAAGCACATGTGTCTATCGGGGTGTCGGGTTTCTCAGTTGTCGGGATGGCCGACAAACTCGTGGGGGAGGCCCGTGATCGATGCCGATCCGCGGTACTCAACACCGGCCTCGAGTGGCCCGGGCCCAAAAACACAGTTGGCCTCTCACCAGCCGAGTTGCCCAAACGCGGCCCCACCCTCGATCTGGCAATCGCTGCGGCGCTCCTAGCGGCCAGCGCCCAGCTACCTCGTGACCTAGTAGCCGAACTCGTGATCGTCGGCGAGCTTGCCCTCGATGGTCGGGTTCGTCCGGTGCGTGGGGCACTGGTCGCAGCTCTGGCCGCTCGCGCGACCGGAGCCCGTCGCATCGTGGTGCCGATGGCCAACGTCGACGAAGCCTCGCTCGTTCCAGACATCGATGTGGTCGGCGTTCGAACCCTCGCGGGCCTTGTCGCCTTCGTCCGCGGCGATGCCCCTCCCGACTGCGAACTCGTCCTCGATGACGAAGACGACCGTGCCGAATTCGTCCCCGTAGAAGTGCCGGATCTCATCGATGTCCGTGGCCAGCACGCCGCACGGGCCGCACTCGAACTCGCTGCCGCAGGGGGACACCACTTAGCGATGACCGGCCCTCCTGGTGTTGGCAAAACTATGTTGGCCGAACGCCTGCCCGGGCTGCTCCCACCGCTGGATGAGCAATCGGCACTTGAGGTTACGGCAATCCATTCAGTTGCCGGACGGCTGCAGACTGGTGGCCGGCTCATCACTGTGGCGCCCTTTGAGGCCCCACATCACACGGCGTCGCATGCCGCAATGGTTGGTGGTGGCTCTGGAGTTCCCCGTCTTGGGCTGGTGTCGATGGCACATCGCGGAGTGCTGTTCCTCGACGAAGCGCCCGAGTTCGAGCTCTCGGCCTTAGATGCCCTTCGCCAACCGCTCGAATCCGGCGAAATCGTCGTTAGCCGATCGGGATTCACTGCGCATTTCCCGGCTCGTTTCCATCTCATCCTCGCGATGAACCCGTGCCCGTGCGGCCGCGCCACTGCCGATGCCACGGCGGCCGCCCAGCTGTGTTCCTGCACTGCCATGCAGCGACGCAGATACTTGGCCCGGATCTCTGGCCCGCTTCTCGATCGCGTAGATCTACGCGTGGCGTTGCTCCGCCCCACCTTGGCTGATCTCGAGTTCGGCGTCTCGTCAGCTGAGCCCAGTGTGGTCGTTGCGGCCCGGGTGCTCGAGGCCCGAGAACGCGCTGCTAGGCGCTATGCCGATACCCCGTGGCGGGTCAACGCTGATGTGCCAGGGCCGGTCATCCGTCGCCAGTTTGGGCTCACCGGCGACTCCGCAACTCCACTGCATACAGCCTTGTCACGCGGCTTGATCTCGGCCCGAGCAGCCGACCGCATCGTGCGGGTTGCGTGGACCATCGCCGACCTTTCGGGCCGCGACCATCCGGTCTTGGCCGATGTCGCCACTGCGCTCCTTCACCGCGACGGAGGCAGCACATGGGCAGCCTGAGCGAGGATCGACGTGCTCGCGTGATCCTCAGCAGCGTCGCCGAGCCCGGTGACCGCCGGATCGGTCGGTTACTTGCTGAGCACGGGGCCGTCGCCACCGTTGAGTTGCTCAGTTCTGCCAATTTCGACCCGGCGTTACACGCTCGATGCGCGGCTCGACTCGCGAGCGCGGATCCTGAAGCCGACCTTGGCCGGGTCGATGCGGTGGGCGGACGTTTCGTCATTCCCGGTGATCTCGAGTGGCCCTCCCAGCTCGGCGATCTCGGCGATGCCGCGCCTTGGGCACTGTGGATCCGGGGCGCAGCCGATCTGCGGATGTCGGCCCTGCGCTCAGTCGCTGTGGTGGGGGCCAGAGCCGCAACGTCATACGGCACACACGTTGCATCATCAATCGCAGCTGATTTGGCCCTGAGCGGTTGGGCTGTCGTCTCTGGGGGAGCCTTCGGGATCGACGCGGCCGCCCACCATGGCGCGCTCGCTGCCGGGGGCGTCACCGTGGCCGTCTTGGCCTGCGGAGTTGATGTCGCCTACCCACCACGGCACGATTCCCTATTCGAGCGGATCGCCGCCGATGGCGTGCTCGTCTCCGAAGTCCCGCCCGGCGCTGTACCGCATCGAACCCGCTTCTTGATCCGCAATCGGCTCATCGCTGCCCTGACCCGCGGCATCGTGGTGGTCGAAGCAGCACTTCGGTCGGGTGCCTTGGCCACTGCGCATGACGCGGCTCGGCTCAATCGTCCGGTTCTCGGCGTTCCTGGCCCCGTCACCTCGGCGATGTCCACCGGCGTGCATCGAGAGCTGCGAGCTGGGGCGCTGCTTGTGACCAACGCGGCGGAGGTCATCGAGGCAGTCGGCGAACTCGGTATCGATCTGGCCCCCGAGCCGTACGAATCCTCGACCCCGCGCGATCGTCTCGACCTGCTCTCGCGCCGCGTACTCGATGCCGTGCCAACCAAGAGGGGGCTAAGCGTCGATTCGATCGCACGCGCTGCCGGGGTGGCGCCAGCTGAGGCCACGACCGCGCTGGCCCTGCTCGAGTTGGGCGATTTCGTCCGTTTCGGCGAGAGTGGCTGGGTTCTTCGTCGATGATCCGGCGCGCCGCGTTGACTCCCATGCTCCCCACGTCGACCGTGGGGAGGTGAGTACTCAGACGTCGGCAGCCGAGGACGTGTTGCCCGCAGACATGCTGGCCGCACTCGATGGCTTTGGCACGCACCTCGACTCCGAACTCGGGCGGAGTCGGCATACCGTGCGCGCCTACCTCGGCGATGTGCTGCGGTTACTCACGTTCGCGCGACGAGAAGGCGCCACAACCGTCGCCGACCTAGACCTCAGCGATCTGCGCGGCTGGCTTGCGGCCGAGACCGCTCAGGGGCACGCGCGCACGACCATTGCTCGGCGAGCCGCATCGGCTCGGGTCTTCACGGCGTGGGCATTTCGTCGCGGGCTCATGCCCGGTGACCCCGGTGATCGGCTGGCCACCCCTACCTCGCGTCGCGCGCTCCCAGGAGTGCTCAAGCAGGCTGAAGCCGCTGCCTTAATGGATGTAGCGACTCTCGCAGCCGATGACGGTGACCCCATTCATCAGCGCGACCGACTCATCCTCGAGTTGCTCTACGCCACCGGAATGCGCGTAGGCGAGCTGGTCGGCCTAGCCGTCGACGATCTCGATCAGGGCCGGCGCACGGTGCGGGTCATGGGTAAGGGAGCCAAGGAACGTACGGTGCCTTACACGGCTCCCGCCCAACGCGCACTGGACGTGTGGCTCAGCGTGGGACGCCCCAGATTGGTGAGCCCCGCGTCTGGATCAGCCTTGTTACTCGGGGCGCGTGGGGGTCGTCTTGACCCCCGGACTGCGCGGGCTGTGGTGCATTCCCTGCTCGAGCATGTGCCTGGAGCTCCCAACCTTGGGCCGCATGGATTACGACATTCGGCCGCAACTCATCTGTTGGAGGGCGGCGCGGACCTACGATCAGTCCAAGAGATATTGGGGCACGCTAGTCTGGCGACTACACAGATCTACACCCATGTCAGTGTCGAGCGGTTGAGGGCAACGTATGAACAGGCGCACCCGCGAGCCTAATCTTGCGGACGATGACGCCCTCGAGTCTGAGGTCGACCTCGACCAGGTGCTCGGCGTTGACGATTCCGATGAGGAAGCAGACGACGAGGCCGACGTCGCCGACTCTGCGGAGAAGGTCGTCGACTCCGACGTCGTTGACTCCCTTGATGAGGTAGATCTTGACGCTATCGATCTGACTCCAACCGAAGACGAGAAGATCCAGGCCAAGGCTGACAGCGATTCGGTGTTGCGCACCCTGTGGGAAGACTTCAAGGCCACGGGCGATCAGCAACTGCGTGAGCGGTTGATCTTGCACTACTCGCCGTTGGTGAAGTACGTGGCAGGCCGGGTTGGCGTGGGGCTGCCGCCCAACGTCGAGCAAGCCGACCTGATCTCCTATGGCATCTTCGGCTTGATCGACGCCATCGAGAAGTTTGATCTTGAACGCGCGATTAAGTTCGAGACTTACGCCATCAATCGAATTCGCGGGGCCATCATCGATGAGCTCCGATCGATCGACTGGATCCCGCGATCGGTGCGCTCTAAGGCTCGCGAGGTTGAGCGGGCGTACCAGTCCTTGGAAGCCAAGTTGCAGCGCACGCCCACCGAGCCCGAGGTTGCCAAGGAGATGGGCGTGACCTTGGCCGAATTGCACACGATCTTCAACACGGTGTCGTTCGTCAATGTCGTGGCGCTCGATGAGCTATTGCACGCGGGCGGCGAGCGCGGCGACAGCGTGAGCCTGGGTGACACCTTGACCGATACGCGCGCGCCTGACCCGATGTCGGTGTTCGAGGGCGAAGAGACCAAATACATTCTCGCGCAAGCGATTGAGAGCTTGCCTGAGCGAGAGAAAATTGTCGTCACCCTGTATTACTACGAGGGTTTGACGCTGGCCGAGATCGGTCAAGTGCTCGGGGTCACGGAGTCGCGCATCTGTCAGATGCATACCAAGGCCGTGCTGCAACTACGTGGCAAACTCGCCGACGCGGTTGACGACTAGCCGCTCAGCGGAACTAACACCGCACGCCGTTGATCGATGAGGGCTAGTGGGTTGAGGTAGTCAAACCCTCGTCGTAGTCCCCAGTGCAGGCAGGTGAGATAGCCCCCGCAATGTCCGGTCCCTGGCGTCACCCAGCCGATTAGTTGTCCGGCTAGTACTTGGTCGCCAACGCTGACGGCTGCGGTCACCGGTTCGTATGTGGTGCGCAGCCCTGCCGCATGGCTGACCACCACCACACCTCTACCGACTATCGATGAGGCCCAGGTGATCGTGCCCGGGCTAGCGGCGTACACGGCGGCACCGACCTCGGCTGCGAAATCGACACCTCGATGACCTGGTAGCCAGTTGGGGTTGGCGTGCTCGAATTTTCGTGTGACGTGGAACGGGGAGGCGACTGGGGCAACCCACTTAGCCGTAGCCGCAAGCTCCGGGTACCCCGCGGGGTAAGGGGAACTTGCTGGCGGACCGGTGCCGTTAGACATTGCCGGGGGAGCCTGGGGAGCCGGGGGAGCCGTGGGAGCCGTGGGAGCCGCTGGAGCGCCGGACGCGATGGTGGCGAGCAGGAGGGCCGAGCCGGACGCGAGAAGTAATGGGGGCAGCATGTGCGCGAGGCTGTCGGTCGCACCTAGATCCAGCGCCGTGTCAGGCAGGTCGGCCCGGGACGACACGCCGAGGCGACATCGCGGTGGGCCGCCGATTTCGGGTCCCGACCCACCTAGCCCTAGACTGAACCCGCAGCCTCAGGGCTGACATCGCACACCCGCTTTCCGACCCCCGTGGTCGGCGGCCATCCTCGGTCCGGCTCGCGCCGGTGAGATGCGTCCGGCGGGAGTCAGGCACTGGGCCGACCGGCCCGGTGAACGAACCGACCCGGCTCTGCCGCGTTGCGGGCTTTTTGCTTGCCACGCCTCGGCGCCAGATCAAGGAGCGATTGGCCATGGCCGTCGTCACAATGAAGCAGCTGCTTGAGAGCGGCGTGCACTTCGGGCACCAGACCCGCCGTTGGAACCCGAAGATGAAGCGATTCATCTTCAACGAGCGCAACGGCA
>CAIXFH010000130.1 GCA_903918645.1 uncultured Actinomycetes bacterium
AGGTGAGCTGAAAGGCAAAGTCGGCAGGAAAACGGTCTAAATTACGCCGAGCCTGTTCATTCAGGCGGCGGACGGATACTCCGTAGAGTTCAGCGAGGTCGGCGGCAAGGATCGCGCGCTGCTGACGAATGACCCTAATCCGCGGACCGATATTCTCGGGCAAGTTCATCGGGGGAAAGATATCTCGGCGGCCCGAAACTCAATCTCACAACCCTGAGGCTCACCCCTGATGCCTATCGCTCATTCCCAGGCAGGAAGGCTAAGGGGTCAGGCCCGTCGATCAGAGGCCATACGATTTGCCCGGCCACTGGGCCCACCACTTTTGGAACAGCTTCAATTGCGCCTCAGCGAAGTGCTGCTGACTCGGGGAGAGCCGGTCCGCTTCGTTGAAGTGCCGTTCGTAATCGGGGTCGCCCAGCAGCACGAGGAGGTACTTGTAGAACAGCACCAGGTCAGGCCCTTCGTCAAACTGCGACAGTTCCGTCAGGGCATCCTCCAACTCGCGGGCCAGCCGGCGGGCGTCTAAATCCCCCGAGGCAGCGCGCTGACAGAGTCCCACCAAGTGCAGCACCTCGCGCGGTAGGCAGTTCCCGATGCCGGTGATCGCCCCCACGGCACCGCAGCGAATGAAACCGTGGCAGACCTGCGTATCGACGCCCACCATCAACAATACGTTCCTGTCGGCATGAGTGATGTGCTCAGCGGCATAGCTCAGGGCGTCGGAACCTCCGAATTCCTTGAAGCCGACCAGATTCGGAAACTCACGCCGCAGATCGAAGAACAGCTCGGCCTTGGTCTCGAACCCGTAGTAGGGGCTATTGTAGATGACTGCCGGCAGGTTCGGGGCCGCACCCAATACGCGAGCGAAGTGGGCGCGCTGAGCGGCGGGAGATGTCCCGCGAGACAGCACGCGGGGGATCACCATCAGCCCCTTCGCGCCGACTCGCTGGGCGTGCGCCGCGTGAGCGGCCGCTTGGGCGGTGTTCTGAGCCCCCGTGCCGACGATAACCGGGACACCGGCTTCGGCCAGTTGACGAACCCCTGCCTGGCGTTGCTCGTCGGTCAGCAGCGGCCAGTCACCCATTGAGCCGCAGTACACAACCCCGTTCATGCCCGCCGCGATCAGAGCCTGCCCCTTCTTGACCAAGGCCGAAAAGTTCGGCGTGCGATCGGGTTGGCAGGGGGTCATCAGCGCCGGGATACAGCCCTGAAAAATGGATGCGTTCATAAGTCTGCTTAACGTTGGGTTGAGTGGGGAACGGCAAAGCTCACGTCACCTCGACGAGGCGCTTTCCGAGCACCTCCTTACGGGGAGTGATGCCCAGCCCGGGCGCGGTGGACGCCCGCATGAATCCGTTCTCGCGCTGCGGAGCGCCGGTGGCGGTGCTGACCGTGACGTAGCTGTTAAAGTCGGTGCTGGTGAACCGGAATTCCTCGGGGGTGCTGTGCGCCAGGTGCGCGATCGCCGCCGTCGTGATGTCGCCGCCCCAGCTGTCTTCGAGGGTCATCGCGATCCCCATCGAGACGCACAGGTCGCGAGCCTGCTTGGTCTTCGTCAGCCCGCCGAGTTTACTGATCTTCAGGTTGACGACGTCCATCGCGAGGTCCGCTTTCCCGCGGAGGAGCATGTCGAGCGAGTCGATGTTCTCGTCGAGGATGAACGGATGGCTCGTGTTCCGCCGCACTGCGAGGCACTCTTCATAAGTCAGGCACGGCTGTTCGATGTAGACGTCCACATCCTGCACCCCTCGAACGACCCGCATCGCTTCATGCTGGGTCCAGCCCGTGTTGGCGTCGGCCACCAGCCGGTCGCTCGGAAGCAGCATCGCGCGCACGGCGCGAATCCGCTCGATGTCGGTATCGGGATCGCCGCCCACTTTCAGTTGGAACCGCGTGTAACCCTGTTCCCGGTAACGTTGAACGTTTTTCGCCATCTCTTCTGGAGCTTGTTGCGAGATGGCCCGGTACAACCGCACGCTCTCGCCAAAGCGGCCTCCCATCAGCACACAGACTGGCAACCCCGTGGCCTGGCCGAGGATATCCCAGCAAGCGATATCAATCCCCGTCTTCACATACGGATGCCCCTTGAGCGCGGCATCCATGCGATGATTTAGTTTCATCAACTCGCGCGGATCAAAGCCGATCAGATGCGGCCCCAACTCGCGAAGTCCGGCTCGCACCCCTTCGGCGTAGGCCGGCAAATAGAACGGCCCCAGCGGACACACCTCCCCGTACCCGATGAGTCCGCATTCCGTCTCGACCCCCACGATCGTGCTGTCGAACACCGACACCGACTTTCCGCCGGACCACTTGTACGAACCTTCGACCAAGGGCAGGTCGACTCGATGTGCAAAGATGCGGGCGATTTTCATGGTGGGGATAGAGGGGACAGGCCGTACCCTAACGTCGGCGTAACTAGATTCGAGTATTTAAGGCGTTTTTAGTGACACCCTAAACCAGGGAGCGGCCTGACCCGTGTTCGGCCCTCATGGTATGGATAATAGGAGGCGAAAGTTTAGGCGTGGCGATCAGGGTCAACCTCCGACAGTGCGACCGAGGTAGCTTCGCCGCAGACGAGCTGGGCGACGATCTCGCCCGTGACCGGGCCGAGGCTGAGGCCCATCATGGAGTGACCCGTCGCGACGACGAGGTTTTCCGCCGCCCGGGTGCGGCCGAGGTACGGCATGCCGTCCGGCGGACAGGGCCGCAGGCCCGACCAGACGGGTAGTTCGGTGAAATCGGACTCCTTGAAAGCGGGGTAATATTTAACGAAGGCCTTGCGGATACCGCGCACGCGGGCGGGGTTCACGGAAAGGTCGTTGGCGGTAATCTCCATGGTGCCACCGACGGTCAGCGCGTCGCCCAT
>CAIXFH010000131.1 GCA_903918645.1 uncultured Actinomycetes bacterium
CAAGAAGCCAGCAACCAAGAAGACCGCCGCCAAGAAGCCGGCAACCAAGACCGCCACCAAGAAGCCAGCAACCAAGACCGCCACCAAGAAGCCAGCAACCAAGACCGCCACTAAAGAGACCGCCACTAAAGAGACCGCCGTCCTCGGCTAACACCCCGCTCCACTTTTGTCATGAAGGTGCCCCGCACTGCGCTAGAGGCAGCGGATCCTCCCCTGCCATATCGGGCTGAGGCGCTGGCAGTGGCGGGGCTCTAGTGTTTGGGGTGTGAGCCAGATGGGTGTGCCGACCAAACAGCAGGGCGCCGATGTGCCTCGGGGCGTGTTCGTCGCCTTTGAAGGCGGCGATGGAGCCGGAAAGTCGACCCAGGCGAACACTCTTGCTGACGAGCTGACCAGCGCTGGCTTCGAGGTGGTACGTACGCGGGAGCCGGGCGGCACACCAGCTGCTGAGGCGATTCGTGCCGTGGTCCTCACCCCCGACTACGCAGGCCTTGATCCGCGAGCCGAGGCCCTGTTGTTCGCAGCCGCCCGTAGCGAGCACGTCAGCAGGCTCATCGCGCCGGCACTGGCCCGCGGTGCAATCGTGATCTGCGATCGCTACGTCGACTCCTCGATCGCCTATCAAGGCGTGGCGCGCGGTCTTGGGGTTGACGTCGTCACCGAGATCAACATGTGGGCCACCGGCGGCTTGCTCCCCGACCTCACGGTGTTGCTCGATGTCGACGCCAATGCCGGACTTGAACGCGCTACCGATCCCAACCGCCTCGAGGACGAGCCCGAGTCCTTCCACGCGGCCGTGGTCGAGGCTTTCCGTCAACTGGCCGCAGCACAGCCTGACCGCTACCTAGTGATCTCTGCGGCGCAATCGCGCACTGCGATCGCCGACGTCGTGCTTGAGCATGTGCGGGGTCTGCTTGCTGCCCGGAGCGTGCTGTGAGCTCCGCCCCAGCGGGTGACGTCTTTGCCGAGTTGGTCGGCCAGGAACACGCGGTCGAGCAGTTGCGTGCTGCCGCGGCGGATGCGCCGGCAGCGCGAGCCGGCCAGCATTCCCAGGCGATGACTCATGCGTGGCTCATCACGGGCCCACCCGGATCGGGCAGATCGACTGCGGCGCTTGCCTTTGCAGCGGCGCTGGTTTGCCCGCAGGGTGGCTGTGGCTACTGCGCCGAATGCGAATCGGTGCGGCACTCAACTCACCCAGACGTCGAACACATAGTCCCGGAGTCCGTCACCTACAGCGTCGACGAGACTCGTGATCTCATCCATCGCGCTTCGTTGGCCCCGTCGAGATCTCCCTGGCATGTGTTCGTACTGGAGGACGCTGATCGGCTCAATCCGGAAAGCGCGAACGCGCTACTCAAGAGCATCGAGGAGCCCACGCCGGGCACTGTCTGGATCCTGTGCGCGCCGAGCACCGAGGACGTTCTGCCAACGATTCGCTCTCGCTGCCGTCACCTAATGCTTGCCACTCCCAGTACGTCCGATGTGATCTCAGCGCTCGTCACTACTCTGAATGTCGACCCAGCGATGGCGGCTTTCGCGGCGCGTGCCGCGCAGGGACACATCGGTCGCGCACGTGCGCTTGCTACCGACGAATCGGCGCGGCTCCGACGTCAAGACGTCCTCCGAATTCCTATGCAGCTCAAGGATCTTGGCTCGTGCCTGGTGCTGGCTAGCGAGCTTGTCGACACCGTCACAGCTGACGTGGCGTCGATCTGTGATCCGCTTGACGCGCGCGAGCTGGCGAGCCTGCGCGCTGCCTACGGTGAGGGCGCTGAGGGGCGCGGGCTCGGTACGGTTGAGCGCCGAGCGAAGGGCGTTGTCAAAGCGCTAGAGGACCGGCAGAAGAAGCGTCGACGTCGAGTCGTGCGTGACCAACTCGACCGCGCGATTGTCGATCTGGTAGCGCTCTATCGCGATGTTCTGGTTGTTCAACTGGGCGCGCAGTCGACTCTGGTCAACGACGAGATGCGCCCACAGATCGAGCGGCTAGCGGCACAGTCGTCGCCGGAAGACACGCTTCGACGAGTCGACGCATTGGAACGAACGCGTCACCTACTAGAGGCGAATGTGTCGCCGCTCTTGGCTTTTGAGTCGTTAACCGTGTCGCTTAAGGATCCCTCGCTCGCCTGACCCGAAGCCGACAACGCAGGTGCCGCAAGCCTCAGTGCTCGCCACCCGCAACCCGCAGACCATCCGCATAGGCCATGAGTGCGTCAGCTGCAGGGGCGAGCACCTCGACAGCGGAGCGGCCCAGATCTGGTGACGCCAGCATGGTCGCAGCTGCGGCAAGCAGATGGTCGTAGACGCTCACGCCTTCGCCCAGACGGGCACGAACCTGTTGCGCCGCCGTGTCAGCGGCCAGCGCCGCGCCCGTGCGCGGAAGGTCGCGTCGGACCTGATCGAGCAGAACCAGCCGGGTGATCTGCGAGCCAAAAACGGGTGCGGCTTCATCGTCAGCAGTGCGAAGTTCGCGGCCGGCTTCGGCGTGCATGGCCGATACCGCGGGAAGCATCGCGAGCAGTTGACGTCGGACAGCCTCAAAACCTTGTGCCTCAGCCCAACCGATTGCCTCGCGTCGAAGATCGCGCGCAGTGGACACCGGCATGCTCGTCGATAGCTCGGGAGGCTTTGCGTGCTGTGACTCGTAGCGCGACCGCACGGCGATGACCGCGCTCACGGCTGACCCGGCGAAGAGCAGCAGCGACGGGCCGTCGGTCGTCTCGCTGACCACTCCGAGAACTGCGGCAGCGCCAGAGACCGCGGAGAGCGTGACAGAGCGCGAGCGAAGCCGGTGCACCTTGCGGTGATGCCGATCGACTGCCTTGGTGTGACGCTCGAGCGCCTTCGCCTGGTCGCGAGCCAACTTACTTCCGCCACCTTGTGCGATGGCATAGGCCTGAACGACATCAAGGCCTTGACCGACGAGGGTGTTTACCCTTTCGGCGAGGCGGATGGCGTCCGGCGCGCTGCTCATGGGGCCAAGGTTAGGCGACGGACGGCCTAGTCTCGACCTCGTGCCGACAGAATTTGCCCAACTCCACGTTGACGATCCCGATTACGGCGATCTCGTGCTCGATGCAGTGATCGCTGGTGCCGACGACGGCGAGCCAGTCCTGCTGCTGCATGGCTGGCCAGAGACCTCGCACATGTGGTCGCGAGTGATTCCCGCGCTTGCGTCGTCGGGGCTGCTCGTGGTCGCCGTTGACCAGCGAGGCTTTTCTCCCGGGGCTCGACTTCGCGATACCGCGGCGTACACCAGCGATCGACTGGTGCGCGATGTGGACGGAGTGATCAACGCACTTGGCTGGCCGAGCGCCCATCTAGTGGGTCATGACTGGGGGGCGTTGGTTGCCTGGGAAACCGCTGCCACATTGCCTGCGATCGTCCGTAGTCTCACCGCGCTCTCCGTTCCGCACCCTGCGGCTTTCATCGCAGCGCTGCAATCAGATCCTGAACAGCGCGAGAAGTCGGGTTACGTTGGCTTCTTCCGTAGCGACCCGGTTGCTGCGGCGAGGGTGCTCATGCGTGAGGGAGCCAAGACGTTTCGAACGCTCTACGGCGATAGCGTCCACGCGCGCGATATCGATTCGTATGTGGAGCACTTCGAGGACGACGACGCGCTCGAGTCGACTCTGCGCTGGTATGCCGCGATGGATGACTCCGCCATGGCCGATGTGCCCCCAGTGGCCGTACCCACTACCTTCGTCTGGGGTGATGAGGATGTTGCAGTGGGTGCCGTCGCAGCGCACGAGTGTGGCAAGTGGGTTAGCGGCGATTTCGACTTCCGAGTCCTCACTGGGCATGGTCACTGGATTGTCGACGAGGATCCAGACGCGATCGTCGATGCCATCTTGGCGAGAGTGGGTTAGCGCATGCCGATGATGATGGCGGTGACCTTCGTTCGCGCGGGCAAGCTCTATTACCTCGACGCTGGCGGCTTCGCGCCGCGGGTGGGTGATCACGTTCTCTACCCGACCACCACCTCGCCGGAGGTCGCCCAAGTGGTCTGGGGCCCCGAGTGGGTCGACGGTGAAGTCGGCGGACTCGCTGAGTGTGTTGGGATCGCGACGGAGCAAGACATCCGTCGCGACGATGAGAATCGCCGTCGTCGGACCGAGATTCAGGTCACTGCCCAAAAACTGATCCGCGAGCAGCGATTGCCGATGAAGATCAGTGGCGTCGATTGGGTCGACGTCGGCCACGAATCTGGACGCGCGACCGCAACCGTGTATTTCACGGCCCCCACTCGGGTCGACTTCCGTCAACTCGTGCGCGAACTCGCCAATTCCCTTGATGCCAAAGTGATGTTCACGCAGCTCTCGGCGCGCGACGACGCTCGCGTGCAGGGTGGCATTGGCTCATGCGGGCGCGACACCTGCTGCTCAACTTTCCTCGTCGACTTCGACACCGTCACCTTGCGTATGGCTCGTGATCAGGATCTGCCGCCGAACCCGATGAAGATCTCGGGTGCATGCGGAAAACTTATGTGCTGCTTGAAGTATGAGCACCCTTTGTACGACGAGTTCCTTAACGAGGTCCCGGCGATCGGTGAACGCGTGGCTACCGAAGACGGTGATGGCCGGGTCGTGGCACACGATGTGCCACGAGACCAAGTGGTCATTCGTCTTGACGCTGGCGGCGGACGCAGTGTGTGTGATCGCGCATCGGCGTGCTCGGCTCGGGCCGCTTACGAGTCCCGTCCGTGACCGTCGCCCTCTTACCAACCGCTGCGGAACTCAGGTGTGTCGTAATGCGTCATCACTGGGTGAGCCTTGCTGGCTTCACGATCGAGCAGTTGATTCCGGAGTTTGCATGACCCATTACGTTCCGCGCAGGCGGGCAGCCGTTGCCATGATCGTCGGCACGGTTCTGATCGGTTCCCTAGCGCTGAGTTCATGCGCGCAAACGATTGGAACGGTTACCTTCGATTCGGCTGCGCCGAATCCGACCGTGTCGCCGAGTGCGACCGCAACGGTGGATCCGAGCGCGACTCCGACGGTTGAACCCAGTGCGCTACCAGGCACTGGTGATCTTGCGAGTTTCTACAGCCAGACCTTGGCTTGGAAGGCCTGCGGCGGAGAGTTTCAGTGCAGCGTTCTGAACGTGCCGATCGACTACGCGGTACCGTCGTCCGGGTCAACGCAAGTCTCAGTGATCCGGCTTCGTTCGACTGATCCTTCACAGCGCGTGGGTTCTTTGGTGCTGAACCCTGGCGGCCCTGGTGGCTCGGGGGTCGACTATGTACGAGCGGCTCGAGCGGTCATCGATGATGCGGTCCGGCAGAAGTTCACGATCGTGGGGTTCGACCCGCGCGGGGTGGCGTCGTCAGACCCGATCGCCTGCATAGACGACAAGCAGACAGATACCTTCGTCGCCGCAGATGGCACCCCTGATACCCCGACCGAGATAGGGCTTGTCGAGACTCTGGCTAAGCAGTTCGCTGATTCTTGTAAAGCCAACTCGCCCAAGCTTTATGGCCACGTTGACACACGCTCGGTGGCTCGTGATATGGACGTTCTGCGGGCCGCCCTGGGCGATGAGAAGCTGAATTACTTTGGTGCGTCGTATGGCACTTACCTTGGAGCTACTTACGCCGATCTGTTCCCCTCGCGCGTTGGGCGAATGGTTCTTGACGGGGCGATCGATCCGACCCTGTCGAATGTCGAACTCACCCGTACTCAGGGCCAAGGCTTCGAGATTGCCTTTGACCGTTTCGCGCAGGACTGTTCGAAGCAACCCGACTGCCCGCTGCCCACGGGCAAGCAACGTGCGATTGATGCGATGGTGAAGTTCTTCGCCAAACTCGACCGCACACCGCTGCCAACCAACGACGGGCAGCGGCCGCTCACAGAGGCTCTGGCAGAGAACGCCGTTCTGTCTTATCTCTACTTCCCGCCCTCCGACTGGGACCGGTTGCGGGCAGGCCTAGCCGCTGCGTTTGCTGGCGATGGATCAGAGCTGTTGGGCATGCTTGACGAGCGCATCGCACGTGATGGGTCTGGCCACTACGTCGACAACTCCACGGCGGCCCTATACGCGGTCAATGCGCTCGACCGCCCGGACCGACCGACAACGGCCCAATGGCAGGTGCTGGCAGATCAGTGGGCCGTGACAGAACCCATCTTCGGACGGTTTTTTGCCTGGGGCAGCCTGCCCTTCAGCTACTGGGGAGTGCCTGCGACCAATACCCCGCACGCCATCAGCGCGCCAGGTTCGGGGCCAATCCTGGTCGTGGGTACGACCTATGACCCGGCGACTCCGTACCCGTGGGCGCAGGCCCTGGCAAAGCAACTTTCGCGTGGTGTTCTCCTGACCCGAGTGGGTGATGGCCACACCGCCTACGGCATGGGTTCAGCGTGCATCGATCAGGGAATCGACCAGTACCTCGTCACAGGGGTTACGCCACCGGTCGACACCGTGTGCCGCTGAGGTATTCTTCGTCTTCGTGCCGCCACCGATGGTGTCAGTACGCCGCCTTAGCTCAGTCGGTAGAGCGTCTCACTCGTAATGAGAAGGTCAACGGTTCGATTCCGTTAGGCGGCTCCAGCAAGACCGCAGGGTGTGGCTGGTTTACTCGGCCGCAGCGGTACATCTGTTACACCCGGGATGAACGGCCTTAACGGAGTGCCTTGGCCCAGAGGTCCGGCCGGGGCGGTGGGCTCGCCGGGGCGGTGGGCTCGCCGGGGCGGTGGGCTCGCCGGGTTAAGCGGGGGTGGTCCGATCGCCCGGGCCGCAAGGAGTCAAGGCTGATCCAGCATCAGCGCAATTTGGGCTCTTCAACGTGCACTTGGTGGACTCGGCGAGAAATGACTACGGCCTCTTGGAACTGCCGGTGGGGACCCAGCGCGCGATCGCGGCCACGATGTCTATGCCTGCTACAACTTCGGTTCGCTCATATCGGCGCAGCAGCCGTTTACCTCTCAGGGGATCATCAACGGCGGGTTTACAGGCCTCGTTTGCACAGGGTCCGCGATCAGGCGCCATGTACTATCCGGCAACGGTCTGTTAATAAAGCTTATTTACCGGCCACCGGTTAGTGAGCTAGTGCTCTTGGCCTTCTCCGTGCCCTCGGGGGTCATCCGCGTAAGTGGCTCAGCGATCATGGGCGCTCTAGCCTTCCCAGCACGCGCGGCGGTCATGCCTAGATCGCACGGTCGACCCCAGACCCAACAGAGGAGTAGTTGTGCCCGATTCCACTAAGACCCGACAGTTGGCAACCCACTGGTCCGGTATGTGGACGGGATCATCGTGGGGGGGGGTAAGCAGCCAGCACCATCCGCGGTCAAATACGCACCAAGGCGCGGCTCCCGACTTCCATTCGTGGACCGCGCCATGGTCGATGAACATCGTGAACCAGGACGGCCGACACGTCGAGGTCCTCTACAAGACTGATAACTATGAAAGCCGCTTGGTAGGCGTGATCACCGCAGATTTCAGCAAGATGATCCTTACCGGTGAGGTTGCCATCTATCACTTCGAGATCGATGTCGCCGCTGGCACCATGTGGGGGCAGTGGAGTGCACGCCCCCACGGCACCGACAAGGTCGGCGCCAACTTCGCGTGCGGCGAGGTCGAGATCTCAGCCGTTCTGTAAGCCCAGGCCATGACCAATGGCCCACGCGCTAGGCGGGTTCACGCGGTCTTCGTAGGGATGACCAGTCGTTTCGCTCCAGCGAACATGAGCTGCCCCGGTTAGTGCGACAGTGCTCCTGAGAGTCCGGGGTTGTTGTGCAGATCCAGCGTGCACTCGTCGGGCGTTGGTTACCCCAGCGAGGAATGCGGCCGGTACTTCTTGTGTTCCCGTCGGTAGTGCTCGGCTTTGGTCTTGGCTTCGAGCAGGGCATGGAAGCCGCACTGCTCAGCAGCAGTTGATCACGGAGCCTTGTGAACAATCTGCTCAGGTGTGTGATGTCGATGCTTCACTTCGTTCTCCTCGCCCAAACAGGCAATCGTGCACTCACACAGCACTGGGATCAACCACCATGGGTCAGGTCGCGATCTACCAGGATCTAAACGGAAAGTGCGCTGCCATCCGTGGGGTTTCCTGATGCCACACCGTTGCCACAGACGCACGGACACGGGAGGGTTCTTGGACTGACGAGATGGACACCCATGCGCACGAAAATGTCTGTGCGACACAGAGAATGAACCTTTTGGAATGCTTATGCGGTACTCGTAACGAGAAGGTCAAAGGTTCGATTCCGTTAGGCGGCTCAAGCAAGACCGGCGGTCAGGCTCGTGAACTGGGTTCTGCAAGCGCAGGCGGCTTCGCGAGAATGTAGGCAAGCCCGCCAGCGATTGCTGCAACCAGTACTACCGACGGCCAAGGGCCGATGACATGGCCCAGCGGATGTGACACCGCAAAGAGCGCCAGAACCGCGACTAGCAGCCCGGCTGTTCGTGGGACGCTAGCCACTTTCAGCATCCACCATGTGCACACGGCCCCACCGAGTACGAGCACGGCGCCCCCGAGCGCGCGATTTCCAGTCACCGATGCTGCAGCGAATCCGAGGATGAGAGTGAGGGCAGTTACGGCGGAAATGCGTTGTCGCATGAGCCAGACCCTAGCCATGAGAGTTGACTTTGCCTGTGGGCAGGGGGTCCGGCACCACTCATCACATTCGATTCCTGCGCTGGGCTCCTCCTCGACCGCCGTCCTTCGGCTGCGTGCCGTTCAACGTTGACGCCAGACGCCCCGAGGCCCGATACCCGACGCCCGATACCTGACGCCCGTCGCTCATCGACCAAGATTTGGTCAGTTCACGTGGTGCTCGACAGGGGAGTTGGCCCGACTTCACATGGCATGTTTGGCAACGTTGATCTACTTTCGGTCTCTTTTCCCCTAATGAGACTCCCTACCCCATAGCATCAGCCCGAGTCTGGCCATTAACGTTAGCCAGCACAGGAGGCCGGGATGACAGTCAGGAGCCCTCGTCGTGGCTGAGAACGAGGCTGGGCACGAGCCCAGCAAGCGCCGTTCGGACGTTTTGGATGCGATCTTCGACGTTGTCGACGATCATGCTGAGGAAGAGGCTGCGCCTCGCTCCACGGTATTCCGTGCCCAGGCACTCGAGCAGATCGATGTACCCAAACAGCTCGACAACCTCCTTCCTCTTACCTCACGCCGCCGATGGCTGGCGGTCGTCGGTGCTGCAGTGCTGGTGCTCGCTGGCCTGGCCTATGCGGCTGGCACTGTCACCATCACGTCAGTGAATGGCACCGGTCGCGCAGTCCCCGCACCCGGGCTTGCCGCCGCAGCAATAGCCGCGTCAGCCGTCGTCACCCAGGTATCGGTAGCCCCGGGAACCGCAGTCACAGCCGGCGAGATCATCTTGGTTGCGACTAGCACCACTGGGCAGACCATCCCGGTTGCTTCGCCGATCGATGGAACTGTGTGGCAAGAACTCGCCCCTATCGGCGCAGTCGTCAATCCGGGTGACACCGTCGCGACGATCCTGCCGCTGGCCAAGGGTCCAGAAGCAATGTTCGCAGTTGAGGAGTCCCTGGCGGGGCCTTTGCGAGTGGGCCAGGAGGTCACTCTCGGAACCGCTGATGGTGCAACAGTTCAGGGCAGCATCAGCGCCATTGCCGTTGCGCCCATCCCGGCGGCTAATGCAAGCGCGCGACTCTCGTTGCCATTGCCGGCCGGAGCCCCGATGGTGATGATCACAGTCACTCCGGCGGCTGCGCTGCCCCCAGGCGCCGAACTCACCGCTGAGTTCATCATCTCCAAGCAGACCCTCGCCGCGCGATTGCTCGCCGGCGGATGAGCACCTCTGTAGCGACGCCGCCGAGCACTGAGCCCAAGAAGCCAGCACCCAAGAAGATCCCCAAGAGTCACCGGGTCAAGGTGCCGACTGTCCTGCAGATGGAAGATACCGAGTGCGGCGCAGCGAGTTTGGCGATGGTTGCCGGACACTACGGCCGGATCGTGCCGCTTGACGAACTCCGTGTCACATGCGGAGTTTCGCGAGACGGCGCTACCGCGAGCAGCGTTATGGGGGCGGCTCGCACACTCGGTATGAAGGCCAAGGCTTACACGCGTGAGCCTGAGCAACTCAAGCAGATGACCTTCCCCCTCATCATCCATTGGCGCTTCTACCACTACGTCGTGGTCGAAGGCTGGTACCCGGGCGGCTGGTATCTGAAGGACCCGGAAAAGGGTCCACGCAAGTGTGACGACAAGGAGTTCTACGAGGCATTCACCGGGGTAGTCATGCAGTTGACCCCCACCGAGGAGTTCGTCACTGGTGGTAAGCGTCCGGGGGTCACGTCTCGGCTCCTGCGCGCAGGCGGCCACCTCGGGCCGGGCATCGCCATGGCGCTACTTGTCGGTCTACTTCTCGTGGTTCCCACGCTGATCGTTCCGCAGATCCTCAGTCTCTATGGCAACGTCCTAGACACCGGTGGTGGAAATCTTGCGGTCGCTGCAGTGGGTGGTTTGCTGCTCGCACTGCTTGTGCAAACTCTGCTGTTAGCGCTGCAAGGCTCACTTACTGTGCGGCTCGCGACCAAGATCTCGCTGCGGCTCGGTGCATCTGTGGTCCAGCGGCTCTTGCGGTTGCCTGCGGGTTTCCATGCCCAGCGAGGCTCTGGCTCCATTGCCCAGCGCGCTCTGCTGATCGATTCGCTCAGTGAACTGCTCTCGGACTTGATCGTCACGATTTCTACTGGGGCGCTCACCGCGATTGCCGCTGCCGTCGTACTGTTCTTCGTCGACCCACTCACTTGTCTTGTGGCTGTAGCGGTTGCCGTCACGATGGGCGTCACGCTGCAGTTCTCGATTGTGCGGGCGCAGGATGAGGCCTCCAAGGTGGTGGTTCAGCGCGTAGAAGTCGGCACCGTCATGGCTGCGTCGTTGTCGCAGATCGAATCGATCAAGGCGTCTGGCTCTGAGGACGGAATCATCGCTCACGGCATCGCTGCCGAGAACCGGCTGCTTGAGGCGTATCAGCGCATCGGCCTTCGCATGCTGACGATGAATCTGCTCCCCACGATCCTGTCTGAAGTCGGCTTCATCACGATCTCTGGTGTTGCGCTGTATCAGGTGATCAACGACAAGATCACCGCTGGCGCGCTGTTGTCGATCCTCGCGCTCGCGGCAGTGCTGTTGGCGCCGGTGGCCCAGATTGTCGGTGCCCTCAGTGAATCCCAACTGCTGCGCGCCACACTCGATCAGGTCGACGACGTACTCGAATCCGAACTCCAATCTGAGTGGCCCGATGAAGGACCCGAGGCGCCCTCGTCTTTGCGCGGCGAACTCGACGTACGCGACATCTCCTTTGGCTACAGTCGGCTCGGTAAGCCGGTCATCGCCAACGTGAGTCTGCATGTGCAGCCGGGCTGTCGCGTAGCGCTCGTGGGGCCTTCGGGCTGCGGTAAATCGACGCTGTCGCGGCTCGTTACGGGCCTGTACCAGCCATGGTCTGGTGAGCTCCTTATTGATGGTTTGCCGCGTAGTCAGCATGCGCCCCAGATTCTCACCGACGGTATCGCCCTCGTCGATCAGGATGTAGCGATTTTTGCTGGAACCGTGCGCGACAACATCACGCTCTGGGACAACACCATCCCCGAAAAGGACATTCAAGAGGCGATAGAGGATGCCCAACTCAGCGACGATATTGCCAAGCGCCCAGGGGGTTTGGACGCCGTACTCACCGAGGGCGGCCGCGACCTTTCAGGTGGTCAACGCCAGCGGCTAGAAATTGCGCGAGCACTCGTGCGCAAGCCGGTCTTCTTGGTGATGGACGAAGCTACCAGTGCGCTGGATGCGGCCACCGAGCAGCGCATCGATGAGGCAATCAGGCGCCGGGGCATTACCTGTTTGGTTATCGCGCATCGGCTCTCGACGATCCGCGACAGTGATGAGCTCATTGTTTTGGACAAGGGCGAGGTAGTCGAGCGCGGATCACACGACCAACTCATGGCACTTGATGGCACGTACGCGAGAATGGTGGCCTCCGGATGAACGCGAGCCACCCAGACGCCACGATCCTTTCCGCTACTCGTGTCCTGTACCCAGAATCGGGTCAGGTAGTTGAGTGCATCACTGGCTCGGTGCTCGTCTTTGCCGTGCAGGAGAACGGAATCCGCTTACCCCTGGGTACGTTGACTCAAGGGCTCATCGCCGCTGGGTGTCCCCCAACCGCAGCCGGCCATCGACTCCTCCTGACCGGCCTGCCGGGCACCGAGATTCGGATGCGCCAGGTCAGCGACGTCATCAGGGATGTCGATCACAGCCACCTCAATACCTGGTTCACCCTCTTGGGCAACATCGCACTTGATGGACGTTGGGTTGACCAAGTTGTCGCACCCGACCCGAGCGAACCACTGCGTCTCACGCCTGGTGAGCGAGTATCTGTTCTGTCCGAAGAGACCTCGGCCACCGATCACACCATCCATGGTTGGCTTCGTGTCACAGCAGGTACTGCACTGTGGTGCGACTTCGATGATGTCCACGTCAACGACGTTGATGGCGACATCGCCGTTACTCGGGGTGTCTGGCTAGCGGCGGGGCTGCGTTGCCGGATCGGTGTGGGTACCCGTCCGACGACGCCGGACGCGTGGCAGGCTTCGCTCGACTTGGCTGGCCGGCTGGCAGTCGAGTCGGCGGTAGCCCTCGCTAAGGCTGAGACCCTCGATCGGGCAAGTCGCCTCGCTGGTGCTGAGGGACGATCGCTGCATCAGGTTCAAGAGGGTGTTGACATCCTCACCGGCGCGATCACCGGTCCGCGACGTCGCAAGGTCGACCAAGCCGACTCGACGTCGGCTGCTTTGGTCGCGGCGTTCCAGATCGTTCGGGCCTCGGGCCTTAGCGTCGATGATCAAGTTCAAGAGCGGGTTGAGGCTGAAGTCGCACTTGGCCGTGACCCCATGGTGGCCGTTGCCGAGGCCTGCCGGGCCCGGGCAAGGTCGGTCGATCTCGCGTCAGGCTGGTGGCACCTTGACGGCCCGCCGATGGTGGCATGGTTCGACACCGGTTCTGCGGTCGCGCTCACTCGACACGGCGGCAGTTGGATCATCTCTGATCCTGCTGCCCCCGATTCCAAATTGCATGTCAATGAAGAGGTCGCGGCTACGTTGCGGCACAAGGCAACCGAGTTCATCCCGATCCTGGCGCCGGCTCCACAGGGTCTTGGGCAGCTCATGCGCTTGTCGGTCGCCAGCGCACGCTCTGACATCACAGTGGTCGGCCTGACCACCATCATCGTCGGGGTAATCGCCTTCATGATTCCCTACGTTCTCGGAGAACTTGCCGGTTCCCTTGGCACGCTTACCAATACGGCGCTGCTCTGGGGGCTCGTCGCGCTGCTTCTCGTTGTCGGATCGTCGGCGCTGTTCCAGGTGGTGCGTGGCTTGGCCATGTTGCGCATCCGGGTAAAGATGGTGACCGTTGCGTCCGGTGCGGTCTGGGACCGAATCATGCGGCTCAAGCCAAGTTGGCATGACGAGTACTCGCTGGGCGAGCGCATGACCCAGGCCGTCGCGATCAATACGGCCCAGGAAGCAGTGCCAGACTTGCTCGTGACCGTGCTGCTGGACTCTGTCTACTTGATCGGCAGCCTGGCTGCTGTTGCCACCACAACCATGCCCTTGCTTTTCGCACTCACCTTCCTGATCGTGCTGCAGGTCGGTGTTAGTTACTGGCTCGTGCGAGTTGGTGCCAAGCTTTCTGCGGCGCGCATCGCCGCCAGTGCCGCGTCCAGTGGTCGTCTGATGGAGATTCTGGGCGCGGTGAACCGCCTGCGAGTTTCCGGTGCCGAAGGCCGTGCATTTCGTCGGTGGGCCCAAGTGCAGGCCCACCTCACTCAAGCCGACATGACCATGCGCCGGATTTCCACTGTGCAGCTTGTTTTGATCGCAGCCTGGCCGATCTTTGGCCTAGTCGTGATCGTGCTGGTGAGCAGTGCTTCGGGCGCCAGTTTCGGTGATTTCGTCACCGCCCAGACAGCGGCCTCGTTGGCGTCAGGAGCGATCGCCGCTGCGACCCTGGCAGGTACGTCGCTGGTCAACGCGAGTGCCATCGTTGACGTCTTGGCGCCCGTCTTGGACGCCGTGCCTGAGGGTTCCGGCGATGGAATCAACCCGGGAATCCTGCACGGCGACCTGTCGGTTCAGGACATCGTCTTTCGCTACGAGCCAGGTGGAGCCGCTGTCCTAGATGGCGTCTCGTTCCGGATCCGGCCAGGTGAGCATGTGGCGATCGTTGGCCCATCGGGCTGCGGTAAGACCACACTCATGCGAGTGCTGCTTGGCCTTGATAAGCCCGAGTCTGGTGTCATCGCGGTTGATGGCAAGGACCTCACCTCGCTGGATCGTCCATCGGTGCGCAGGCAGATCGGGTGCGTTCTTCAGTCGGCCACGTTGTTGCCCGGCGAGATTAGGTACAACGTCGCGATGGGTAGACGCTTTACCGACTCGCAGATTTGGAAGGCGCTGGATTCGGCAGCTGTCGAAAAGGACATCCGCGCGATGGCGCTAGGTCTTGATACGCCCGTAGTTGAAGGTGGTGGCACTCTTTCCGGCGGGCAGCGACAGCGAATTCTCATCGCTCGAGCATTGGCCGGTGAGCCACGTCTGCTGATTCTCGATGAGGCTACGAGCGCTTTGGACAACACCACTCAGGCGGCGGTAGTCGAGTCGATTGAGAAGCTGCGCCTTACCAGGATCGTTGTCGCACACCGGTTATCGACTATCCGTAACGCCGACCGAATCATCGTCCTAGCCGCCGGCAAAGTCGTGCAAGAGGGCACCTTCGACGAACTAGTTGCGGCGCCGGGTCACTTCCGTGACTTGGCGTTGCGCCAGATGGCCTAAGGAACTCACCAATAAAAATAAGGAACGGCCGAGCGATGCTCGGCCGTTCCTTATTTCGTTATCCGTGAACGTGACGACGACGTCCACCCGAGACTGAATCAGCGGTCTCCTCGGAGAGTTCGCCTTCTTCGAGTTCGGCGTCTGGCTCGAATGTGTTTTCCATAAGGGCTCCGATCAGAGTAGGGATGAGTGGAGCATACGCCGGGATTGCCTGGGCAGCAAGCGTTTCGGACGTGTATCCGCCGAGTGGGGTACGGCGGCTGAAGTCGTTTGCGATTGCTGTCATCTCGCGCTCAGCTCGGGGCCGCAAAAGTGGGTAAATGCGACATAAAGCCGGTGGCTGGCTGGACAGGCTCAGCGTTATCCGAGGCTCAAAGTTGCCCGGGGAAAAACCCATAACGCGACAGTGGCTCGACGATCTGGGCCTCCTCATAGTCGAGGTGCGAGATCAGGACGGCGCTGAGTAGATCGGTGACTTCCTGCAGTGCAAGTAGGTCCGACTGCTCTCCCATCACATCGACGAGAGCTCGATCCACCTCCTCGAGCACCCCGTGAATGATCACGTGCTCAGCCTCTAACCGGTCCAGAACTGGCACGAGCCCAGAATCGGATCGGCGCAGGTGTGGGAAGACAGCGGCATCTTCGAGCGAGTGGTGCGTTGTAACCACTCGACAGTAGTTGGCGCAGTAGGCGCCGATCGCCCAGTTGTGCTGGCGCATGGTCAACTCAGAGATGAACTCGCGTGCTTCGGCTGCGGAGGTGCGCCCCCCTCGGACCTCCGCGATCACCTGGCGCAGTTGCTCGAGCTCGTGCCGTAGGTGCTCATGCACCTCGCCCAAATGGGCACCGATCGCGCGACCCGTTGGTGTGTATGGGAAACCAGCCGGTGCCGGTGGAGCAGCCGGGCGCTGAACTTCGTCCCACAGTTCGTGATCAGCCACTAGCGGATCACCAGCCCTGATGACTTGATGACGACGCGATCGCTGGGGTTCACGGGTCCATCAAACTGCACTGGCTACCCTGATCGTGGAGGTGGTCACATGCTTGCCGCTGCATATAGCCAGCGAGGCTCAGCCGATGAGGTACTCGCTGTGCGAGAAGTGCCCGACCCGGTGGTCGGGCCGGGTGAGGTGCGAGTGCGGATCCATACGTCTGGGGTCAATCCCACCGACTGGAAGTCGCGTTCTGCAGGTGCACCCATCGAGGACTACCTCATCCCAAATCAGGACGGCGCAGGCATCATCGATCAAGTCGGTGCCGGCGTTGATCCGGCTCGCCTAGGCCAGCGGGTGTGGGTGTTCCACGCAGCATGGCAGCGCACGAATGGCACGGCCGCGCAGTTCACGGCACTACCGGCTGGCCAGGCGGTGCCGCTGCCCGACACGATCGGATTCGATCAAGGCGCCGGCTTGGGTATCCCCTACATCACGGCGCATGGTTGCCTCTACGGCGACGGACCGATTGACGGCCTGACCGTGCTGGTCGCGGCCGGCGCTGGCGCGGTCGGACACGCAGCGATCGAACTCGCTGTGTTTGGTGGCGCACGGGTGATCGCCACGGTTAGCTCGCAGGAGAAGGCGCAGATCGCCCGCGCGGCTGGCGCGCACGTGGTCGTCAACTACCGCGACTGCGATGCTGCGGCTCAGATTGCAGCCGCTGCGCCCGGCGGGGTTGACCGGATTATCGAAGTGGCGCTTGGTGCCAACCTGGAATTGGATCTAGCGGTGCTGAAGCCGCATGGCGTGATAGTCACCTACGCGAACGAGCCGACGGATCCGACCATTCCAGTGCGCACGTTGATGTTCGCCAACACAACCTTGCGCTTTGTGATCGTGTACCTGTTCACAGGCCAACAGATTGCAAGTGCACTAGACGCGATCTCGGCAGCCCTGGCTGCCGGCCAGTTGTCATCGCTACCCACTCTGAATTTCGATCTTGGCGACATCGCGGCGGCTCATCGCGCTGTCGAAAGCGGATTCACTGGCAAGGTCTTGGTGCACGTCGAATAGGTGCGCGGCACTGCCGCGGGCAACTTTCATCGGCGCTGGCACCGTAGAAGGAAGAGTGCGTGTACACCCTTGGCAGAGCATTTTCGAGTACGGACAGGTAACGAATAGGCAGCAGTATTAATCGGGGCTCAAGCACGAAATAAGCGTGACTTTGGGGTGAATGACGCAATCCGGCAACGGAGTTTTCCAATCTAACGGCGGGCGACAGTGCGGCGTTATGCTGACGGCGCTTTGATCGGCCCAACCGGAGTTCGATCTCACTCCGCACCACTCCAGCAGAAGCGGGACCCCCCAATGAATTTTCGTATGAATGGTCTGCCTCGAGGGCGACGCGCGGGGGTGGCCTTGGCCATCGCCGGCCTCGTCGGCGTCACAGCCCTCAGCGGCTGTAGCTCAAGCTCAACTCCGGCGGCGTCCAGCGCCCCGGCCACCTCAGCAGCACCCACAGGCGCAGCGACCACCGATGTCGCGGGCAAGCGTGTTGTCATCGTCTCGTGCGGCGACGTCAACCCCTGGTGCGCGATCTACAACAAGACCATCATCGCCGGCCTAGAGGCCAAGGGCGTCAAGGTCGAGTACCTGCAGGACCCGTTCGACTCAGCGCTGCAGATCCAGCACCTGCAGTCGGCGATCGCCTCCAAGCCTGACCTCATCCTGCTCGAGCCAGACGACGACAAGTCGCTTGTGCCCTCGATGCTGCAGGCCAAGGCCGCTGGCATCCCGATCATCTACAACAACTCGCACCCGGCTGACGCTGCCAAGGATGCTGTTATCTCCGTGGTCAACGCCGACCAGGCCGCTCTGGGCACGTTCGCTGCTCAGAACTGCGTCGAAGGCATGAAGGCCGCCGGCTTCGCCAAGGGCAACGTGATCGCCCTTACCGGTGCCGACGCAACCGCCACCAGCCAGGACCGCGTAACGGCGTTCAAGGCAGAGCTTGCCAAGACGCCTGAGTTCACCCTGGTATCAGAGCAAAACGGTAACTGGGACCCCGCCCTCACCGGCAAGCTCGCATCGCAGTTGTTCGCTGAGTACGCCAACAAGGGTGGCATCCAGTGCGCCTACGGCATGGCCGACTACCAGGCGAACGCAATTGTCCAGGCAGCACAGCAGGCCGGTCTTCCGGTCGGTGCCGCCAACAAGGGCCTGATTGTCACCGGAAGCAACTGCTTCAAGGTCGGTATCGACAACATCAAGGCTGGCACGATGTACGGCACCGCAACTCAGGCGCCGGACACCGAAGGCAACTCGGTTGTCAACTGGACGTTGAAGTTCCTTGGCGGAGAGACGATTCCGGCCCAGAACCTCACGACCGAATTCCGCGTCACTATGGACACTCTCGCTGACCACGAAGCTGAGTGCACCAAGGCGTAGGTTGACCAACGAGTCGGTGCGGGGCTGAAATAGAGCCCCGCACC
>CAIXFH010000132.1 GCA_903918645.1 uncultured Actinomycetes bacterium
CCTCGCGGTGCTGGAGAGCCTGCTCCGACGGACGCGTGCAGCAGTAACGTCGTCGGGCCGATGCATAGCCACCACTCGCACGATCACGTCGACTGCGGGGCAGTCAAGCACCCTCGCGTTGGACCGGAACTAGACGTTGAAGCGGAACTCGACGACGTCGCCGTCGGACATCACGTAGTCCTTGCCTTCCATGCGCGCCTTGCCCTTGGCTCGAGCTTCGGCCACCGAACCCGTGGCTACGAGATCGGCGAAGGAGATCACCTCAGCCTTGATGAAGCCCTTTTGGAAATCGGAGTGGATTACCCCAGCAGCTTCAGGGGCGGTGGCACCTTTGGGGATGGTCCACGCGCGGGATTCCTTGGGGCCAGCAGTCAGATAGGTCTGTAGACCCAAGGTGTCAAAGGCCACTCGGGCCAGGGTCGACAACCCCGATTCCTCCATACCGATCGACTGCAGGAGTTCGAGAGCCTCAGCGTCATCAAGTTCGATGAGTTCAGCCTCGGTCTTGGCGTCGAGGAACACCGCCTCCGCGGGCGCCACGAGGCCGCGGAGTTCAGCCTTGAGCTCATCGTTGCCAAGTTCATCTGAGTCAACGTTGAAGACGTAGAGGAAGGGTTTGGCAGTCAGCAAGAACAGTTCGCGAAGCGGCTCGGGATCAAGACCAGCCGCGAAGATTGTGCGGCCTTGCGACAACACCTCGTAGGCCTTCTCGGCCGCAGCCAGATTGTCGGCGCGGTCCTTGTTCAGACGCACCTCCTTCTGCAAACGAGGCAGCGCCTTCTCCACGGTCTGTAAGTCGGCGAGGATCAGCTCGGTGTTGATCGTCTCCATGTCGTCCTTGGGATCAACCTTGCCCTCGACGTGCACGACGTCGGGATCGGTGAAGACCCGGATCACCTGGCAGATCGCTTCGCTCTCGCGAATGTTGGCCAGGAACTTGTTACCTAGCCCCGCACCTTCACTCGCGCCCTTGACGATCCCGGCGATGTCGACGAAGGACACCGTGGCTGGCAACTGGCGCTCGGACTTGAAGATCCCGGCCAGGATGCCTAGCCGCGGATCTGGGACACCCACTACACCGATGTTCGGCTCGATCGTCGCGAAGGGATAGTTCGCCGCGAGCACATCGTTCTTGGTGAGTGCGTTGAAGAGGGTGGACTTGCCCACATTGGGGAGTCCGACGATGCCAATAGTGAGAGCCACGGTGGGAAGTCTAGGCGGCAGCGAACCTCGGCTCGAACGCGCGCTGCTTTTCGCGCGAGAAGATCAGGTGAGGACGTCGATCGCGTAGACGGCTATCGCGGCGCGCACATACTCGGCCAGACCGGGGCGCACCGCGTCGTATCGCGCCCGGAAGTCGGGATGCTCGACATACATCTCGCCCAGACCCAAGAAGGCCTCGGCGGTGGGCGTCCAGAACTGGCAGATCCAGCGATAGTGCGCGGCCGTAACCTCGTGAACGCGGGGATCCTCAACTGCGACACCTTCGCCAAGCAGCGCGCCGTACACGGCATCACGCTCAGCAAGCTCACCTCGAATCCGTGCGGCGTCGGCTTTACTCATCTGTGCGATTCGGCGCCATGACTCATTGATGTCCGTTTGGGCGTCCGGGCCGAATCGCTCGACGAGTTCAGCCTCATATCTGGCCTGCTGCTGCGGATCGAACCCGTCGAACACCGCAGACCCATCCGTGCGACCCGCTTGCCCGCCCTGCTGGTCCGAAGTCATGGGCCGACCGTAACGTCCACAGCGGGGCAGGGGGCAGGCGGCGCTGCGGTGTTGCGGCGCATGGCAGATGCCAGACGGCAGCCGGCAGACGGCAGACGGCAGACTCCAGCCCCATTGTCAGAGGTATCCGGAACGCTCAGGCTATGAGCGAACTTCTTCCCCTGATCATGTGCCTCGTCCTAGGCGTTGCTGTCGGCGCTGCCATCGTCTTGGCTGTCAACCGGTTCAACCGTCCCGAGACCACCTCGCTTGCCGCCGAACGTGCCGCGGTCGACGCCCTCGTCCGGCCCGTCAACGACACTCTCGCGCGAGTCAGCGCCGATCTCGCACGTTCCGAACGCGAGCGATACGCCGCCCATGCCGAACTCCGCGAGCAGATCCGGCTCACCGCTGTGGGTACCGAGTCGTTGCGAGATCAGACCGGCCGCTTGGTCACTGCGCTGCGTCGATCCGAGGTGCGCGGACGATGGGGCGAGATGCAACTGCGTCGCCTCGTCGAGGCGTCGGGCTTGATCCCCCACGTCAACTTCGATGAGCAATCAAGCAGCCGCGACGACTCTGGCGATCTGCTGCGACCCGACCTTGTCGTACACCTCGCGGGCGAACGCGACATCGTCATCGATGCCAAGGTGCCGCTATCGGCATATCTCGATGCCGCCGAGGCGCCCGACGACGCTGCTGCGCGAGTGCATCTCGCGCGCCATGCGGCCGAAGTCGCCACCCACATAGACCGGTTGTCAGCCAAGGAATATTGGCGACGCTATGACTCTCCCGAGTTCGTCGTCCTGTTCCTGCCGGCCGAAGCTTTCCTGTCGTCGGCCCTCGAGGTCCGGCCCGACCTACTCGAATACGCCTTCTCACGCGACATCGTCATCGCTACCCCCACCACCCTGCTGGCGTTGCTTCGCACAGTTGCGCATACGTGGCGTCAGGAGTCCACGGCACGCAACGTTCGCGAGGTGCACGCACTAGCCCGCGACCTGCACGGTCGGCTCGCAACTCTCGGCGCACACCTGGGCAAACTCGGTTCCGCCCTCGACTCCGCAGTGGGGCACTACAACGGCACGGTCGGTTCCCTGGAGTCGCGCGTGTTTGTCAGCGCCCGCAAACTCGCCACCCTCGGCGTGATCGACTCAGTCGACGATATCGACGCAGGGCTCACCGCACCTCGCCTGGTCACCACCCCTCGACGCCCCCTCGGAGCCCCCGAATTACTCGCCGCATCTGACGGCACGCTGGCCGAGTTGGCACCAGCGAGCGATGAAGGCGGTGTCGTCACGTACGGTGGGACATCGTGAACAACGATCAGGGTCGAGAAGCGCCGTCCTTCGGCGACCTCTTCGACGATCCCGACGATTTCGGGCAGCCAGCAGACCTAGTGGGCAACGTCCTCGCCCCGCCAACAGCCGCCCAGTTTGAGCCAGCCGAGTCGGGCCCAGCCCCGTCAAGGCCAGCAGGGCCGGCTGAGTTCGAGCAGATCGGTGCCGACGAGGCCGGCTCGGGCGACCCAGACAGCTATCACCCAGACAGCTATGCCCCAGACAGCTATGCCCCAGACAGCTATGCCCCAGACAGCTATCACCCAGACAGCTATGCCCCAGAGCCGGATCGTCGAGCCTCCGACGAGTCAGCGCTGTCCGCACGCGAACCATTCGATGAGGACGCAGCCGCGATCGCCGCGGCCCAGTCAGCTCCCGGGCGCCTGTACCGCTCAACCGGCGCGACGGGTCCGGCGGCACTGAGCGCAATTCCCGCTATCGGTCCCTCCTACGAGCCACCATTTGCAGAACAGGAATCCGTCGCCGAAGAAGTGGGCGCTCGTTCGCTGCAATGGCGCTCGCTCACGAACGCTCTGCCCACTGGCCTCACGTACGCCGGCGTGGCTGTCATCACTTTCGCCGCAACGATTCTCGTCGGATTCGCCGAGGCTCTTCTGCTGCACCATCTGGGCGCCCTCACCGGCTTCGCACTGGCTGTTTCGTCGCTCTACTGCGCATACGCAGTGCGTATCGAGGATCGAATCGCAGCAGTAGTGCTGCCCCCGCTCGCATTTCTTGCGGCTACGCTCACTGCCGGCCAGCTCACGTTGGACTCGAACGGTTCGCTAGTGATTCGCGAGGGCTACCTGATTTTCCGCTCACTCGCGGTCAACGCGCCATGGATCTTGGGCTCCACTCTCGCCTGCTTGGTCATCATCATCGTTCGCCAACGCCGCGCGGGTTCGAGTTCCTAGACCACTCGTCGATCACGGTCTGGGCGCCAACCCCGGGGGGCAGCGCTCACGAGCCACACCGTCAACGCAGTTGCGAAATCAGGACTGGCCTGCGGCCTTGAGCTCGCGGCGTAGTTCCTGTGGCAGCGCGAACGTGAGTCGCTCCTCAGCAGTCGAGACTTCCTCGACATCTGCCCAGCCCCGCAGTGCAAGCCACTCAAGCACCCCGTCGACCAAGATCTCGGGCACAGACGCGCCACTGGTCAAGCCAACTGTCCCGATCCCCTCGAACCAGGATTCCTGGAGTTCGTTGGCATAGTCGACCCGGTAGGCGCTGCGCGCGCCAGCATCCAGACCGACCTCGACCAAACGGACCGAGTTCGATGAATTACCGCTGCCGACCACGATCAGCACATCGCAGGCCGGGGCGATCTTCTTCACGGCCTGCTGACGGTTCTGTGTTGCGTAACAAATGTCATCGCTGGGCGGATCGACGAGCAGCGGTATACGTGCCCGCAGCCGCTCGACTGTCGCGACAGTCTCGTCAACTGAGAGCGTGGTCTGCGAAAGCCAGATCGTTTTTTTATCGGTGATGGCGATCTCATCTGCACCCACCGGCCCATCGACCAGGGTGATCGAGTCAGGAGCCTCACCCGTGGTACCCACAACTTCTTCGTGCCCCTCATGCCCAATGAGCAAGATCCGATAGCCCTCATCGGCGAATCGACGAGCCTCCTGGTGGACCTTGGTGACCAGAGGGCAGGTCGCATCGATCGTGTGCAGACCCCGCTCGGCTGCTTCGGCATGCACTGACGGCGCTACACCGTGAGCGCTGAAAACTACGATCGCGCCTTCTGGCACCTCGTGTGTCTCGTCAACGAAGATCGCCCCGCGTTGCTGCAGGGTTTCGACGACGTACTTGTTGTGCACGATCTCCTTGCGCACATAGACCGGGGCGCCGTGCAGGGCAAGGGTCTTCTCGACGGTCTCTACCGCGCGATCGACACCAGCGCAGTAACCCCGCGGCGCTGCCACGAGAACCTTTTTGGCCGGTACCGACGCTGCGGGCGATGGGGTCAACTCAGTCACGGACCCATCGTAGGCGGGATCAGCGCGGCTGGCCTGTCGCGCCCGTAGGCTCCGCACATGAGTCTTTCCACATCCCCGGAGAATCCGGCGGCGGTGCGCACGATCGCCCGCGCGGTCGAGGCCTGGATTTCCCGCCTCGGCGCGGTGTGGGTCGAGGGACAGGTGGCACAACTCACCCGCCGCCCTGGCGCTGGGCTCGTCTTCCTCACCCTTCGCGATACTGAGGCCGAAATGTCGATCTCGGTTACCTGCCTGCCTCGAGTGCTCGACTCCTGTGTGCCCCCACTGGCCGAGGGACAACGGGTAGTGCTCTACGCAAAGGCCGAGTACTTCGCTGGCAGAGGCGCGCTTTCCTTCCGGGCCACCGAGATCCGGCCAGTTGGCCTAGGCGAGCTCCTCGCGCAACTTGAAATTCGCAAGAACCTATTGGCCGCCGAAGGCCTTTTCGACCCGATGCGCAAGAAGCCACTGCCGTTCCTACCCCGTCTAGTCGGCCTGGTGTGCGGGCGCGGTAGCGACGCCGAGCGCGACGTCGTAGAGAACGCTCGACGACGCTGGCCCGGGGTGCAGTTCGAGATTCGCGAAGTCGCTGTCCAAGGAGTGCGGGCCGTCACCGAGGTAAGCGCGGCTATCCGTGAACTCGACGAGCTAGCGCTAGTCGACGTCATTGTCGTCACCCGCGGCGGTGGATCGGTCGAGGATTTACTGCCCTTCTCTGACGAGGGCCTAGTTCGCACTGTCGCCGCGTGTCGCACACCCGTGGTCTCGGCGATCGGGCACGAGAAGGACGCTCCACTCCTTGATTACGTCGCCGACTTCCGCGCCTCGACACCCACTGATGCGGCCCGACGAATCGTCCCCGACATGATCGAGGAAGGTCGCAAGATTGCCGAACTTCGCGATCGAGCGCGCCGACTCGTCACGACTCGCATCGATCAGCAGGTGGTCTGGCTCGATTCAGCTCGAGCCAGACCAGTCCTGGCCGATCCGTTGGTACTGATCACAACTCGAGCGCGTGAGGTTAACTCCCTCGTCGATCGCACGCACCGCGCTCTCGACAACCAGCTCGACCGTGCTTACGACGACATCGCGCACGTGCGGGCCAGGGTTCGCGCGCTGTCACCGGCCGCAACCCTCGATCGCGGATATGCCGTGGTGCAGAAGGCCGATGGCACTGTCGTCCGAGCCGCAGCAGAGGTAGCTGCGGGCGATGTTGTGCGGGTGCGCGTGGCCGATGGTGAATTCGTGGCCGAACGGGCCTGACGACTACCCCGCAACTAGGCTGGACACATGAGCACCGACACCACCGCCGCCAACGAGCCGAGCTTTGAGGCAGCACGTGACGAACTCACCGACGTCGTTCGTCGACTCGAAGCCGGCGGCACCACGCTCGAGGAGTCGCTCACCCTCTGGGAGCGCGGCGAGGAACTCGCAGCGATCTGCCAACGCTGGCTCGACGCGGCTCGCACTCGGCTAGACGCCGCGCGAGGCATCGCTCCGGAAGACTCAGCCGCCAACGAGTGATCGAGTAAAGGCCTCAATATCGGGCCATGCAGCCTGCCCGGTGACGATGTAGGTGACCCCGCCGGCAACGTTCACGAGCGAGCGCTGCTTGCCATCGGGCGACTCGAGGCGTTGCCACGTGGTGCTGCCCACAGTGAGCGACCCTGCTGGCTGACCACCCATGGTCTCGTCGCGGACAAAGGCCTTCTCTCGGGTCGCAGACTCCTCGATGCCGACGTATCGAACAGCCGGGCTCAGATAGCCCAGATGCACGATCGGCTGACTGTCACCAGCACTCGTGATCCGCGCACTGGTGCATCTCCAGTCAGCCGGGAGCCCCTGAGGAGCCAAGACTGGCCAAGCGATTGATGTGCGGGCTGCCGCAATCACCGGTGCTGGATCTACGACCTTGATCGAGTCCGAATTGCCTCGATTCCACGGGAGCACAAGCACAACGACAACGCCGCTGACGACCAACATCGACAGGATCATGTCGCGCGCGGTTTGGCGCAACCTACGCCTCGACCGTTCCTCGCGCACGGCCGCCACCTGCGCCGGGTCATCGCCATTCGAGTCACCAACAGGCTGCGCGTCCACGAGACCAGTGTGGTCGATACCTTGGCTGAGCACCCAATCGGATTCCCAAGCGGATAAATCCTCGCCATGATTGCTTCTGCACGATGCTCTCGTCGCTAAAGTTCAGCCACCAACGCACAGACCTGGAGCGACCCAATGACCCTCGACGCTGACGCAACGCGTGAGATTCCCGATCGCAACCTTGCCCTTGAACTCGTCCGAGTTACCGAGGCCGCAGCAATGGCAGCAGCACGTTGGGTTGGTCGCGGTGACAAGAACGGTGCCGACGGTGCCGCAGTGAACGCGATGCGCCAACTCGTGCAGTCAGTGTCTATGCACGGCGTGGTCGTGATCGGTGAGGGCGAGAAGGACGATGCTCCGATGCTCTTCAACGGAGAGCGCGTAGGGGACGGCAGCGGGGCCGAGGTCGACGTAGCAGTTGATCCCATTGACGGCACCACGCTCTGTTCCAAGGGCATGCCCAACGCGATCTCGGTTCTCGCGGTGTCCGAGCGCGGGACAATGTACGACCCGTCAGCGGTGTTTTACATGGAAAAACTGGTCACCGGGCCCGCCGCAGCCGATGTTGTCGACATCGAGGCCCCCGTGGCCGTCAACCTTGCTCGCATCGCCTCTGCAAGGGGTGAGCGGATCGAGGACCTCACCGTGGTGATCCTTGACCGACCTCGTCACGCATCAATGGTCGACGATGTTCGTGCTGCCGGCGCCCGCATCAAGTTCATCACCGACGGCGACGTCGCCGGAGCCATCATGGCCGCACGCGAAGGCACTGGGGTGGACCTGCTGCTCGGCATCGGAGGCACGCCCGAGGGCGTCATCACTGCCTGCGCCATCAAATGCATGGGCGGTGTGATCCAAGGAAAGTTGTGGCCAACAGATGAGGCCGAGCGACGCCGTGCGCTCGATGCTGGTCACGATCTCAATCGCGTTCTCCTTACCGATGACCTCGTTACCGGCGACAACGTGTTCTTTGTCGCCACTGGCATCACCGACGGCGAACTCCTCGAAGGTGTGCGCTACGTCGGCGGCCGCGCTACCACTCACTCGATCGTGATGCGCAGCAAGAGCGGCACCATCCGCGAGGTCAAGAGCGAGCATGCTCTGGTCAAACTGGGCGGATACGCATCAGTCGACTTCGGCAACGCTAGCTAGCGATGTCGGAAACTTCGTCCACTGCTCTTGCCCTCTCACTCACCAATGTCGTAAAGACGTTTGGTGAAACGCGAGCGGTCGATGGGCTCAATCTCGATGTGCCAGTGGGCATTTGCATGGGTCTACTTGGGCCCAACGGCGCAGGAAAGTCCACCACAATGCGCATGCTCACCGGTCAGGCGGTTGCAGACAGCGGCACGATTCGAGTTCTCGACTACGACATTCCGCGTGAATCCAAACAAGCTCGCGCCAGCATGGGCGTCGTTCCACAACGCGAGAATCTCGACGAGGAGCTCACCTGCCGCCAGAACTTGACGGTGTGGGCGACTTTGCTTCGCGTTGCTCGTCGTGATCGCGATGACGCCGTCGATCGCGCCCTGGCATCGGCACAACTCGTCGATCGCGCCGATTCCAAGGCGTCAACACTCTCGGGCGGGATGCGCCGACGCCTACTGATCGCGCGCGCACTCGTACACGAACCGTCGCTGGTGTTGCTAGACGAACCGACAGTGGGTCTCGACCCACAGATCCGCGGTGACATCTGGACCCTGATCGATCACTTGCGAAGCACAGGCGTCACGGTGCTGATGTCGACCCATTACATCGAGGAGGCCGAGCGATTGTGCGACGACGTCGCCGTTGTCTCGCACGGCCGAGTCATTGCCCAAGGCAATCCCAGCGCATTGGTTTCCGAGCATGCTGGCACAGAGGCACTCGAGTGCTACGGCACCCCGGATCGACTAGCGCAGATCAGCACGCGCGCTGAGGAGCTCGGCTTCCCGACCCGCAAAACCGGACCCTCGGTTTCGGTGCTGCGCGCTGAATCCCTTCCGCTGCATGTCATTACCGAGTTTGGTGAATCGATTCGGCGCCCAGCTAATCTCGAAGATGTCTTCGTGCTACTCACCGGTGAAAGGTTGGAAAGCTGATGGCCATCGACGCTCGCCCACTTCGCCAGCAGCCGCGTGTGCGCGCAATAGAGCCGACCGCGTTCGCGGGCGTCTTTGCCCGCGAGATCACGCTCTTTCGTCGCTCGTGGATGTCGTCAACGTTCGGCGCGATCGTCGAGCCGACAATCAACTTGATCGCATTCGGGTTTGGACTCGGGGCACTCGTCTCGATGGTGCAGGGCATCCCCTATATCCAGTTTGTCGGTACCGGAACGGTCGCGACGGCAGTGCTCTTCTCGTCAGTCTTCGCTGGCATGTTCGACACATATGTGAAGCGGTACTACCAAAAAACCTACGATGGAATTCTGGCAACGCCGGTCGATGTACCCGAGTTGTTCATCGCCGAGGCGACCTGGATCGCGGTCAAGGCTGGCATCTATGGGTGCGCCCCGCTCGGCATCGCAATGCTCTTCGGCCTTCCACCGTCATGGGGAATGCTGGCAATCCCGTTCATCGGATTTCTGACCGGGCTCGGCTTCGCCTTCATGGGTCAATGGTTCTCGGGCATCGTGCCGAGCATCGACTCGTTCACTTACGTGCAGAGCGCGCTCATCACTCCGCTGTTCCTGCTCGCCGGAATCTTCTTTCCGCTCACCGGTTTACCGCAGTGGGTCAGTACAGCCGCCGAGTTCAATCCGCTCTATCACTGCGTATCCCTCGTCCGACATGCGGTGTTTGGCTGGGAGCCAGTCAACGATCTCGGTCACGTGTGTGCACTCATCGCCTTTGCAGTTCTGATGGCGCTTGGCTCGATCCGGATCTTGCGCATAAAACTCATCGACTGACCAGAGCACTCGATCACCGGCTGCAGGTCGTAGGCTCAGGTCATGCCCGAGTTCGATTACCGCGATCTGCTGCCACTAGGCCCAGATCAGACGTCCTACCGCCTCCTCACAACTGAGGGGGTCTCCACGTTTGACGCCGCAGGACGTACGTTCCTGCAGGTGGAGCCCGAGGCATTGCGCATGCTCACCGAGACTGCGATTCACGACATCTCACATTTCCTTCGACCGGCGCACCTGTCGCAGTTGAGATCGATCATCGACGATCCAGCAGCCTCACCCAACGATCGCTTCGTCGCCCTTGATCTGCTGAAGAACGCGAACATCGCAGCTGGCGGCATCTTGCCGATGTGCCAGGACACCGGTACCGCAATCATCATGGGCAAGCGGGGCCAGCAGGTCCTCACTCCCGGCGACGACGAACGGGCAATCAGCCAAGGTGTCTATGACGCCTTCACGCGTCTGAATCTGCGCTACTCACAACTCGCCCCCATCACCATGTGGGACGAACGCAACACGGGCAACAACTTGCCCGCGCAGATCGAGTTGTATGCCGACACCGAACCCGGGCATGAGACGTCGTACAAGTTCCTCATCATGGCCAAGGGCGGTGGATCAGCGAACAAGAGTCTGCTGTTCCAGGAAACCAAAGCCGTCCTTAACCCCACCTCGATGCGAGCATTCCTCGACGAGAAATTGCGGACGATCGGCACCTCGGCGTGCCCCCCGTATCACCTCTCGATCGTGGTGGGCGGCACCACTGCCGAGTTTGCTCTCAAGGTCGCGAAATACGGGAGCGCCAAGTACCTCGACTCGCTGCCCACCTCCGGCTCACCAACTGGACACGCCTTCCGCGATCTAGAGATGGAGGCCGAAGTCCTTGAAATGACAAGGGGTTTCGGCATCGGCGCACAATTTGGTGGCAAGTATTTCTGCCATGACGTCCGTGTGATCCGACTGCCGCGGCATGGCGCATCCTGCCCGATCGCGATCGCGGTGTCGTGCTCCGCTGATCGTCAGGCACTCGCAAAGATCACCGCCGAGGGCGTGTTCCTCGAAGAACTCGAGACTGACCCGGCGCGCTTCCTCCCCGAGGTCACCGATCAACATCTCGACGACAACGTCGTACACATCGATCTGTCGCAGCCCATGGACAAGATCCGCGCAGAACTTAGCAAGTACCCGGTGAAGACCCGCCTGTCGTTGTCGGGGCCGCTGGTGGTCGCCCGTGACATCGCACATGCGCGCATCAAGGAAATGCTCGACGCGGGTCAAGAACTACCTGCCTACTTGAAAGACCACGCGGTCTACTACGCCGGGCCCGCCAAAACCCCAGTCGGCATGGCGTCAGGCTCGTTTGGGCCCACCACTGCAGGGCGGATGGATGCCTACGTCGATCAGTTCCAGCGCGCGGGAGGGTCGATGGTGATGCTCGCCAAGGGAAACCGTAGCAAGGCCGTTACCGACGCATGCAAAGCGAACGGCGGCTTCTACCTTGGCTCTATTGGTGGGCCCGCAGCTCTCCTCGCCCAGGACTGCATCAAGCATGTCGAGGTCATCGACTTCCCCGAGAACGGCATGGAAGCCGTGTGGAAGATTGAGGTTGAGAACTTCCCCGCATTCATCGTTGTCGACGACAAGGGCAACGACTTCTTCGCCGAGACCCTGCGTCCAATCGCCACGACGATTCCTGTCGGGGCGCCCGGCCAACGTTAGAAGCTGCGCCATTTGATTCAGCGGCGATGCGCTCGATCAGATGGTTAGATCCTCAAGCATCTCGGTGACCAATGCTGCGATCGGGCTTCGCTCACTTCGCGTCAGAGTGATATGCGCGAAAAGCGGGTGGCCCCTTAGCTTTTCGACCACCGCGACCACGCCGTCATGCCTGCCCACGCGAAGGTTGTCGCGCTGCGCGACATCATGAGTCAGTACAACTCGCGAATCGCGACCGATGCGCGACAAAACAGTGAGCAAGACGTTGCGTTCAAGTGATTGAGCCTCGTCGACGATGACGAAGGCGTCATGAAGCGAACGTCCGCGAATGTGAGTGAGCGGCAGGACCTCGAGCATTCCCCGATCGACGATCTCCTCCACCACCTCTTGTGTAGTCAGAGCACTGAGAGTGTCGAACACCGCCTGGCCCCACGGCGACATCTTCTCGCTTTCGTTGCCGGGCAGGTAGCCCAGATCCTGACCGCCAACGGCGTAGAGCGGACGAAACACCATCACCTTGCGGTGCTGCCTCTTCTCGAGAACGGCCTCGAGTCCGGCGCACAAGGCAAGCGCAGACTTGCCGGTGCCTGCGCGTCCACCGAGCGACACAATGCCGACGTCAGGATCTAGCAACAGATCTAGCGCGACGCGCTGCTCGGCACTGCGTCCATGCAAGCCAAACGCTTCACGATCACCGCGCACGAGTCGGATCTGCTTGTCAGGGGTAACGCGCGCGAGCGCACTGCCTCGCTCGGATACGAGTACCAGGCCAGTGTGGCAAGGAAAATCGCGCGCGGCCTCGAGATCGATGCAGGTCTGCTCGTAGAGGCGGTCGACGTCGACGCCCGCTACGTCGATCTCGGCCATCCCCGTAAAGCCAGTCTCCACAACGAGTTCCGCGCGATACTCGTCGGCCGTAAGACCGAGCGCGGACGCCTTGACGCGCATGGGGAGGTCCTTGCTGACGAGGACGACAGCACAGCCCTCAGCCGCCAGATTATGTGCGACGGCGAGGATACGTGTGTCGTTGTCGCCGACGTGAAATCCACTCGGCAGCACCGACGTATCGGTGTGATTGAGCTCAACACGCAGGGTGCCGCCTACCGTGCCAACGGGCATGGGAGCGTCGAGACGACCATGCAGAACACGCATGTCATCGAGGAGTCGAAGGGCTTGCCTCGCGAAATATCCGAGTTCGGGATGGGACCGTTTCGCCTCGAGTTCGACCACCACGACCACCGGGATCACGACTTCGTGTTCGTCGAAACGAAGCAAAGCGTGTGGGTCCGAAAGCAGCACGGACGTGTCGAGCACGTAGGTGCGGATTCCGGCAGGGCGGGCGGCAGGACGACGACTCGAGGTGGACATCAGGCGGCTCCTATGTCATGCGGGCCGACTTCGGTGCCGGCCCGAATACGAGCGACCGTATGCCTGCCCAGCTCGTCCCGAGGCGCGCCACGCCGACCAACAGGATGACAAGAGGATGAACACGCGGCGGCCACCTGGGCGGTCATCTGGGCCGGATGCGTTGCTTGGATCGCGCGACCGTAAATACAGCGGTCAGGTGCCGTAACGACGTCCGCGCGCCTCGTAGTTGCGCAGCGCACGCAGGAAATCCACCTTGCGGAAATCGGGCCAGTAGGCCTCGCAGAAGTAGAACTCTGAATGCGCGCTCTGCCACAACAAGAAGCCAGAGAGCCGCTGTTCGCCAGAGGTCCGGATCACCAGATCTGGATCCGGCTGCCCAGCCGTGTAGAGGTGTTCGGCAATGTGCTCAACGTCAACTACTGCGGCCAGATCGTCCAAACTCGTTCCACGAGTGGCGTGTTCGACGAGTAACGATCGCACCGCGTCGACTACCTCGCGTCGTCCGCCGTACCCCACCGCGACGTTGACGAGCAACCCTGGAGCGTCGGCAGTGTCGCTCTGCGCCTTCTTGAGTCCGGTGGCGATCGGCGCTGGCAGGAGGTCGAGGGCCCCAACTGGGTGCAGGCGCCAACGTCCGGTGGCAGCAAGACCTGTGACCGTCTGCTCGATGATCGCGAGCAGTGGCTCGAGTTCTTGGGCGGGCCGGCCAAGGTTGTCGGTGGAGAGCAACCACAGGGTCACCACCTCGACCCCAGCTTCCTCACACCAGGTGAGGAACTCGGTGATCTTGTCGGCACCTGCGCGGTGGCCGTGTGCGGAACTGCTGCCCTGGATGGCCGCCCATCGACGGTTACCGTCGAGGATCACGCCCACGTGTCGGGGCGCACGCTCACGGCTCAGCGAACTCATCAACTGTCGCTCGTAGACCCCGTAGACAAGATCCTTTAACGCCACAGCGCGCTCACCTCCCACCCCAAATGCCAGCGGTACTGACCCTAGCGGGCCGTTGACGTCGCTGTCCCTGGCCTCGCGCCCTAGCAATGGGGAAGATTTGCTGCCCCTAACGCAGTCGGGGGCACCTTCATGAGAAAAAAGCGGGGGTGGGTTAGGGGGTGCGGGAGTTGAGGGTGCGGGCGAGGTCGGTGGGGGATGTCGTGGGGGCGTCGCAGACGAAGTGTCGACACAGGTAGGCAGTAGCAACGCCGTCGATCACAGTGCGATCAGCAAGCAATGGCTGCGCGGACCCCACCACACCACGCACTATTACCAGCCCAGGCGCTGAACTCAGCAGCGCCGCTCGATACAAGGACGAGGCAGGGTCAGGGGTGGGTAAGGACGAGGCAGGGTCAGGGGTGGGTAAGGACGAGGCAGGGTCAGGGGTGGGTAAGGACGAGGCAGGGTCAGGGGTGGGCAAGGAC
>CAIXFH010000133.1 GCA_903918645.1 uncultured Actinomycetes bacterium
AACCCCGAAACCCCAATGGGGACAACTATTTTCGAACGTCACTAGTCTGCATCAAGCGGACTCAAATCGAGTCCTGACGAGGCCGATTTCTAGCCTCACCAGCAAGCCCTACGATCTCCACATGTCACATCGACTCAACACCCAAATCTCTGACAGCATCTGGGCCGCGCTCGTCGAGCGCTCGCAGTCAAGCGGTCAGAGCGTCAGTCACTTGGTGTCAGCCGCGTTGGCCGAGGCACTCGACCTCGACCACCACTCGATCTTCCAGGTCTCGACATCTGGAGCGATCGTCGAAGGACTCTTCCAAGGCTGTGTGTCAGTTGCCGACCTACGTCGACACGGCGACTTCGGGGTGGGCACCTTCGAGAACCTCGACGGCGAGATGATCATGATCGAGGGTCACTGTTTCCAGGCCACCTCCGACGGCCACGTACGCGAAGTCGACGACGACGTGCTGACTCCGTTTGCGGTGGTCACCAATTTCAAGTCCGACCAGTCGTTAGTGCTGCAGTCGATAAGTGACTGGGATGACCTGATCGCGCAACTAGATGCGCTTCGTACGTCCGACAACATGATCATCGGGATTCGCGTCACCGGCACCTTCGACACGATCGACCTACGGGCGCCCTGTGTTGCCAAACCCGGCGTCGGCCTGCTGGAGGCGACAGCCAACCAAGCCGAGTTCTCGTACACGCAAACGACAGGAACTCTGGTCGGCTTCTGGTGCCCGGACTACACGCGGTCGATCAGCATCCCGGGCTACCACGTGCATTTCATCAGTGATGACCGCGTGCGCGGCGGACACGTGCTGCAACTGTCTGGCACCGATTTGCAACTGGACTTGCATCACGTAAGTGACGTGCACCTTGCGATCCCTGAAACTCGCGCATTCCTGGAAGCAGATTTCAGCGGCGACGGCGCCGCAGCTTTAGAAGAGGCTGAGCGCAGCCGCGTGAAGTAAGCGTCAGTCGAGGCTGCTGCTCAGGGCAGCCTGCACGCCACGGACCGACCGGTAAGACATGACCGAGCCTTTGGATACTGCGGAGAGCAGTGAGCCCACGCTCGCGAACGAGCCGATTGAAAACGCCGAGAGGGCACAGCCCACGGATCCGATCGATAGAACCGAACCGATAGAGCCAATCGACAGCACCGAGCCATTCGAGCCGATGCTCAGAATCGAGTTGTGCGATCGGTAGGACAGCAATGAAGTCTTCATGTGGCCACCGTGCCACAGCGACTCGGTTCGGGGCCGGTCATCGCGAAATATTCCGCGCTTGGGCCACACCGGCCGACACCACCTGAGCAACTAAGAAGGCGCGGGTCCAGTCGTCTCAGCATCGCCGGCGGGCGTTGGGCAGTAGAGCCTGGTCGGGCCAGAAGTCCGGACCAAGCCATGCTTGGACATCGGCTGCCCGCACTGCGGACACGGCTTATCTGACATCGGCTTGATCTGCGTGCCTTCACCGGTGAAGCCGCCATATGAGGCTGGGCCCAGGAACTTCTTGGTGAACCAATTCAACCGATCCGATACACGGAATGACGCATCGCGAGCCCGCGACGCTCGTGACGCCGACGCTGGCTCATAAGCCGGCTCAGAAGTTGGATCCGAAGCTGACTCCGGCTGCGTGTTCTCGTCCGGCCTCGTCACAGCGGTTGCCCGCTTCGCACATGGAAAGCTCTGACGTGTTGCAGACGATTGTTGGTCACCTTGGCACTCTACGTTGACGCCAGCTAAGACAAGTCGCGCCACCTGCCTCTCAAGCGCAGGCAACCTGAAACACTGCACCCATGCACTAACCCCTATGCAGGGAAGGCACGACATGGACTTCGGCTACGACACAAAGACCCAGGCACTGCAAGAACGCATGCTGGACTTCATGGATCAGCACGTCTATCCAGCCGAGCAGGTGTTCGCCGAGCAGGCCAGCGAGCAGGCCGCCGACCCAGCCACGCGTTGGAACTCACCGCCCATCGTCGCGGCACTGAAGACGCAGGCGCGCGAAGCGGGATTGTGGAACCTGTTTGCGCCGCCGAGCATTGCTGGCGGAGCCGGGCTTACCAATCTGCAGTACGCCCCACTAGCGGAGATCAGTGGGCGCAGCCCCTTCCTTGCACCGGAAGCGATCAACTGCTCGGCGCCCGACACCGGCAACATGGAAGTACTCGCACACTTCGGCACCCCCGAGCAGCAGAAGCTCTGGCTCAACCCGTTACTCGCTGGCGAGATCCGGTCGGGCTTTTGCATGACCGAGCCCGACGTCGCATCGTCGGACGCAACCAACATCCGCACGCAGATCACCCGCGATGGCGAACACTTAGTCATCAACGGACGCAAGTGGTGGACCACTGGCGCCATGAATCCGCATTGCGCCGTCTTCATCGTGATGGGCAAGACCGATCCCGACGCTGACACCGCACATCAGCAGTCAATGGTGCTAGTGCCGCGCGGGACTTCTGGGATGACTATTAAGCGCGGCCTCACCCTCATGGGTTACGACGACTCTTCGCATGGCGGCCACGCAGAGATCGAGTTCGTCGATTGCCGAGTGCCGGTCACGAACATGATCGGCAAGGCAGGCGACGGCTTCCACATCGCGCAGTCACGCCTGGGCGGCGGTCGTATCCATCACTGCATGCGACTCATCGGGATGGCTGAGCGCGCGTATGACCTCATGGTGCAACGCGCAGTCAGTCGATCCGCATTCGGCAAGCCGCTTGCTGACCAAGGCGTGGTGCATGGCTGGATCTCGCAATCACGAGTGCGCATCGAGATGGCCCGCCTACTGGTCCTACGCGCGGCCTGGGCGATCGACGAGCGCGGTGGTAAAGGCGCGCATCAGGAGATCCAACAGATCAAGATCGCTGTGCCGCAGATTGCGGAATGGGTGATAGACAAAGCCATTCAAACCCATGGTGCTGCTGGGCTTTCACAGGACTTCATCCTCGCCGAATTGTGGTCCCAAGCTCGTGCGCTGCGCATCATCGACGGCCCTGACGAAGTGCATGAAATGTCACTGGCCAAGAAGGAAATTCGTCGGATCCGGTCAGCGACCTAGCGAGATTCGACGGCACGAACCATCACACCAGCAAACCAGCCAGCCAAGGAACCAGCCGAACAGACCTCCGGCATCGAACCCTTCGGCCGCTCCTCTGCTGTGGGCAAATCTGCTCGCCAAGCCAGTCGAGTTTGACCGGACGTATCCTTGCACCGCACTGTCCTTGTTGTTGATGCGCGAGCTTTGGAGAACCCCGTGACCAGTTCAGTGATCGTCGCCGGAGCTCGTACGCCTATCGGCCGCCTGACCGGATCGCTCGGGGGGCTCTCAGCGACCGCGCTTGGCGGTGTTGCGATTCGCGCCGCTCTGGAACGTGCAGGCGTCGAGGCATCGGCGGTCGACGCGGTCGTCATGGGCAACGTCATCCAAGCCGGAGTTGGTCCGAATGCCGCGCGTCAAGCAGCAGTCGCCGGCGGCATCGGCTACTCGGTACCAGCCATGACCATAAACAAGCTGTGCCTCTCGGGACTCGCCTCGATCGCCTACGCCGACCAGCTAATCCGGCTCGGACAGTACGACGTAGTAGTGGCTGGTGGACTCGAGTCGATGACCAACGCGCCACATCTGGTCATGAACTCTCGTAAGGGCATCAAGTACGGTCCCGGACAACTCCTCGACTCTCTCGACCAAGATGGGCTTACCTGCGCGTTCGACGGACTCTCAATGGGTGCGGCTACCGAGAAATACGCTGAGCCCCTTGGCATTTCGCGCCTTCAGCAGGACGAGTTTGCAGCGCGTTCACACGAGCTCGCTGCGGCTGCCACTAGCAGTGGCCGGTTCGCTCAGGAGATCGTCCCAGTCCTCAACGCCAAGGGCGAACTCCTCCTCGAACACGACGAAGGCATCCGCGCCGGATCCACCGCCGAAAGCCTCGGCAGACTCCGTGCCGCGTTCTCCAAGGACGGAACGATCACACCTGGCAATGCCTCACAACTTTCCGACGGCGCGGCGGCGGTAGTGGTCATGAGCAGGGCGCGGGCCGAATCATTCGGCCTCACCTGGCTAGCCGAGATCGGCGCGAATGGCACTGTTGCCGGGCCCGACACGTCTCTGCTCCTACAACCCGCCAACGCCATCCGCGATGCACTGCGCCGCGACGGATCGCTGCAGTTGTCCGACCTAGACGTCATCGAGATCAACGAAGCGTTCGCCAGTGTCGGTCTCGCATCGGTGGCCGAACTTGGTGTCGACCTCAATCGCGTCAACGTCAATGGTGGGGCGATCTCGATGGGTCACCCAGTTGGGATGAGTGGGGCGCGGCTCGTGCTCACACTTGCGCTCGAGCTTCGCAACCGAGGCGGTGGCGTTGGTGCGGCTGGTCTCTGCGGTGGTGGCGGCCAGGGCGACGCACTCATTATTCGCGTTCGTTAAGCACTCATCCGATAAGGGGGACTGAGCAGATGGTCGGTAATTCAAAGTTCGATGTCTATCAACTATCGGACGATTACCTTGCCCTGCGCAAGGCGATTCGCGATCTTGCTGACAACGAGATCGCGCCGCATGCTGCCACGGTTGATGAGGCCGGAACCTTCCCCCAGGCTGCATACGACGCGTTGCGCGCAGCGGATTTTCACGCACCACATATTCCCGAGCAATACGGTGGGGCTGGCGCTGATGCACTAGCCACCTGCATCGTGATCGAAGAGATCGCACGCGCTTGCGCATCGTCGTCACTGATCCCAGCGGTGAACAAACTAGGCACGATGCCGCTGATGCTGGCCGGATCGGACGAGTTGTGTGAGCGCTATCTCAGACCAGTCGCCAGCGGCGAGGCGATGTTCGCCTACGGCCTGTCCGAACGCGAAGCTGGCTCCGACACCGCGTCGATGAAGTCGCGCGCAACTCCGTCCAGTGAGGGCTGGATACTCAACGGGCAGAAGTCCTGGATCAGCAACGCGGGGCTCGCTAACTACTACACGGTGCTCGCTGTCACCGACCCAGATGGCAAGCGCGGCAACAACATCAGCGCCTTCGTCGTAGAGAGAACTGATACTGGTCTCACCTTCGGTACGCCTGAACGCAAGATGGGCATCAAGGGCTCACCCACCCGTGAGTTGCTCTTCGACAATGTCGCGATCCCCGCGGACCGAATCATCGGCGAGCCTGGTCATGGCTTGAAGATTGCACTGCGCACGCTTGACCACACCCGCATCACGGTTGGCGCACAGGCGGTCGGCATCGCACAGGCCGCGCTTGATCTGTCGATCTCGTATGCGAATGAGCGCTCGCAGTTCGGCAAGAAACTATCGGAGTTTCAGGGCCTGCAGTTCATGATTGCCGACATGGGCATGCATCTTGAGGCTGCGCGCCAGATGGTGTACGTGGCAGCGGCAAAGTCCGAGCGCGACGAGCCAGACCTCGCCTTCTTCGGCGCAGCGGCTAAGTGCTTCGCGTCCGATGTGGCCATGCGAATCACCACTGACGCGGTGCAGATTCTTGGCGGCTCGGGATACGTGCAGGACTATGCGGCCGAGCGCTACATGCGTGATGCGAAAATCACTCAGATCTACGAGGGCACTAATCAGATCCAACGAATCGTGATGGCTCGGCACTTGCTGAACAATCTGTAAGCCTGCGCTGAATCGGTCCGCTGCACCTCGCCCGGGTGCCAGCCAATGGCAGCTGGTCTGTGGCCTCGATCGCTGCCGCTGCGCAAAACTGGCCCTCGCCACAAACAATGCAGGGCGCAAGACGACCGCTCGGAGCCTAGACCTGATGATCGCGGCGCAGAGCAACAAAAATGGATTCTGCGGATATGCCCAGACGAATCAAGGTCTTGGTCTTCGCAGCTGTGACTGTCTGGATGAGCGGTTCGTGTTGAACGGATTCCGCCATCGTCTAACGAACGGTTGCGCCCGGCCCATCCTGGGTGACAGACTTTTGGCCTTCACAACCCACTGCTCTAGTAGGTGTGCTGACCAGCGAGACAAGTCCGTCGTTCAAGCGGTTTGACGTAGGCGCGGCTGTTGCTGCTGACAGGGTCGAGAGATTCTTCATCGACGCGTGTCGTTCACCCCCACTGCGCTTGTGCGAGAAGCCCGATCTGGAGGTCGTCATGAAGATTCGTGGACGCGATGTGCTCTTACCAACGACGATCGTGGGGGCCTACCCACGTCCGTTGTTCATGCATGGAACCAAAGTCTTCGAGTGGGGCGCCGACGCCCCAGAGTTTCCGAGTTACTGGATGCGCGATCTGTTTCATGACGCGGTGGCCTTGGCCACCAAGGATCAGCTCGATGCTGGGCTCGACATCGTCAGCGACGGCCAGCAGCACTATGAGACCGAGACTCCGTATGAGTTCTCTGAACTCCATCACTACGTTCCCAGCCGGTTACAGGGGTATCGAGGGTTTGGCGACCCAATCGCAGGGAACGACGGTGACACCCCTGTCTTCATGCCAACGGTGGACGCGCCGGTGCGATGGGTTCGCCCGATCGCCAAGCCCATAGTCGAGGCAGTGCGTGCCGCGACCGATGCACCGTTCAAACATAATTTGGGTTGGGGGCCAGTGGTCCTGTCTGACCTGTCCACCGATCACCACTACGGGGACCAGAAGGCGCTGGCGCTTGACTTGGCGCGGGCCTTGAACCAAGAGATGAAAGACCTGGTGGACCGCGGTGTCGACATGATCCAGATCGCGGAACCGCTCGGCTTCTATGACAGCGAACCGTGGATGGTCGAGGCCATCAACCTGGCCTTTGAAGGCGTCGACGCTTATCGGGTCGTGCACGTCTGTTACGTACTGAATGAGGGACAGAGTGCGATCGGTGAACCTCAGGCCGAACGGCTGCTTCCATTGCTGCGCGACTTGGATTGCGAGCAGATCCACTTTCAGCAAGCGGCGCGCGGCTTCACCGAGTTGCAGCACTTGAAGGACTGGCCCGCCGACAAGGACCTCGGTGTCGGAGTGATCGACGTTCAACGCACGCCAGCCGAGGATCCTCAACAGGTGGCGGCGTGGATACGGATGGCTCTGCAGGTTGTCCCACCAGAGCGCTTGTGCATCTCCAGCGACTGCGGCATGGGTAGTTTCCGTTCTCGGGTGGTGGCTCGCAAGAAGTTGCAGGCGATGGTTCGTGGAACTCAGATCGCCCGCGCCGAGATAACCGGGGAGAGCTTGGATGAGGAGGACGCCGCCGCATCTAGCGGTGAGGCAACCTGGGGAAAGGCAAAGTGAGCCGCGCAGGCAACTCCAGGCTCTGGCACCCGTATGCCGACATGCAGGCTGTAGGCCAGAGCGGCGAACTTGTGCTCACCCGCGGCGAGGGATCCTACGTTGTCGATGAGTCCGGCCGACGCTATCTGGACCTGTCAGCAAGTCTCTGGTACTGCCTGGTCGGGCACGGGCGAGCCGAACTGGCCCAGGCTGCGGCGGACCAAATGGTGCAGTTGGAGACGTACTCGACGTTCTCCGACATCAGCAACGTTCCCGCTGAGGAGCTCGCGGCGCGCGTCTCGGAACTGGCTCCCATGGACAAGGCCGTGGTGTTCTTCACCAGCGGGGGGTCGGACTCCATCGAGACAGCGCTGAAGATGGTCAAGCGCTACTGGCAGGCCCTGGGTGAACCCGAACGGACCGTGCAGATCGCCCGGACGGGCGCCTACCACGGTATGCACATGGGTGGCACCGGCCTGGTCGGAATCCCCGCGATGCGACAGGGCCACACCGACCTCGGCAGTGACGTCCGGCACGTGCAGTGGGACTCTCTCGACGCGATCGAGAACGCCATCGACGAACTAGGCCCGAGCCGGATCGCTGCAATCTTCGTCGAGCCCATCATCGGAGTCGGTGGGGTGCTGGCTCCACCGACGGGGTACCTGGCAGGCGTGCAGGAGATCTGCCGTCGCACCGGCGCCCTGCTCGTCGTCGACGAGGTCGTCACTGGCTTCGGGCGCGTTGGTGAATGGTTTGCCAGCACACGCTTCGAAATTGAACCCGACCTGATTGTGTGCGCAAAGGGGCTCACTTCTGGCTACCTGCCATTGGGAGCAGTGATAGCTGGCAACCGGGTCAGCGCTCCGTTCTACGACGGCACCGTCGGCCCTTGGCGCCACGGATACACCTACTCCGGGCATGCCACAGCCTGCGCGGTCGCCCTGGCCAACCTCGACATTCTGGACCGCGAGAACCTCCTCGCTGCCTCCCGCCAACTCGAAGTGGCTCTCGCAGAACGGCTCTCGCCCTTCGCCGATCACGCCCTTGTGTCCGAAGTCCGTGCCGGCGTCGGGGCCATGGCCTCGATCAGCCTCACCCCCGACGCGCTCGAAAAGACTCCCACTCTCCCGGCCCAGTTCAGCGCCACATTGCGTGAACACGGCGCTCTTACCCGAACGCTTGTCGGGGGCGAGATCCAGATCAGCCCTCCCCTCATCTGGACAACGACCGAACTTGATTGGATGCAGAACTCCATAGAGCTGACCCTGGACACGCTCACCCGACGTGGACTCTGAACCCAGAGGCGGAGTCAAAAGCAAAGACCGACATTGATCTCATGGCCGAGTTGGCTGATCGTCGCGCTACTGCTGGAACCAGGTGGGTGGTTGGGGTGGTTGCATCTGCCAGTAGTCGTGTTCGTGGGGTTGGAGTCCTGGGCGTGGGGTGATCTCCCAGTGTTCGTGGTGGACGGCGAAGTGGTGTCGTCCGCATAGGAGTGCGAGGTTGTCTAGGGACGTGAAACCGCCTGTGGCCCAGTGGATGACGTGGTGGGCTTGGGTGTGTTTACCTC